>NZ_JADNDC010000012.1:0-106984 GCF_015551645.1 Ruminococcus sp. D54t1_190329_F1 | reverse complement strand
CTGTTGATGGAAGCATTATACTACATTGGGACATTTTCCTTTATGGTATATTAGGACATTATCATAAATGGTTCATATCCATAGGATTGTATTATTTTAAGCGCTTGACAAAAACCATTTTCTGCCATACTATAAGAACCACATAACGAAATGTTAACGTGTGAAAGACATCTGTCTTTTTCGCGCTTACGTTTATATCTGCTGCAAGACTATGAACGGGAACCACGATCAAACGGCAGCACTACTATTTTTAAGAAGGGAGTTCCCCATGGGAGAAAAAGTTATAAACGCAGCCCTGCTTGGGCTTGGAACAGTTGGAACCGGTGTTTACAAGGTTCTGAAGAACCAGGAAGAAGAAATGACAGCCAAGATCGGCTGCAAGGTTAAAATACGCAAAATACTTGTCCGCAACCTGGAAAAGGCAGCTGGCAAGGTAGATGATCCGGCTGTCCTTACCAATAGCTGGGAGGATATTAAAGCAGATCCTTCCATTGACATTATAATCGAACTGATCGGCGGAATCGAACCTGCCAGAACCTATATTTTGGATGCTCTTCACGCAGGCAAGCACGTAGTAACAGCAAACAAAGATCTGATTGCCGTCCACGGAAAAGAACTTATGGACACAGCCAGAGCTTCCCATGTGGATTTTCTCTTTGAAGCAGCTGTAGCAGGCGGAATACCTATTATCCGTCCTTTGAAGCAGTGCCTGGCAGGCAACCACATGAGCGAGGTTATGGGTATTGTAAACGGTACTACCAACTTCATCCTCACAAAAATGTCCCAGGAGAATATGGAATTTAAAGATGCACTGGCACTTGCCACAGAGCTTGGCTATGCAGAAGCGGATCCTACTGCGGATATTGATGGACTTGATGCAGGACGCAAGGTGGCTATTCTCGCCAGCGTTGCTTTTAATTCCAGAGTGGTATTTGATGATGTTTATATCGAAGGAATCACAAAAATTTCCGCCAAGGACATCCGCTATGCAAAAGAGATGGGCTGTGCCATCAAGCTTCTTGGTGTTGCCCGCAATACTGAGTCCGGTGTAGAAGCTTACGTCTGCCCGATGCTGATTCCAAATGATCATCCTCTTGCAACCGTTAATGATTCCTATAATGCGGTCTTTGTCCATGGAGATGCTGTAGAGGACGCCATGTTCTTCGGACGGGGTGCAGGTGAGCTTCCTACTGCAAGCGCCGTAGTTGGAGATATTTTTGATATTGTGCGCAATATGGAAGCAGGGTGCTGCGGCCGTATCGGATGCACCTGCTATAAACAGCTTCCTGTGAAAAAAATGGAAGATACCTACAACCGTTACTTCCTTCGCCTTCATGTAGAAGACCGCTGTGGTGTACTTGCTGAAATGACGGAGGTTTTCGCCAAATATCACGTAAGCATTGCCCAGATCATCCAGAAAGACAGCCAGAATCAGGACGACCATCTTGCAGAGGTTGTTGTGATCACTTCCAAGGTTCGTGAGGGTGACTTTAAGACAGCGGTACAGGAGCTTTCCAATAAGTCTTCGGTAAAGCGTATTTCAAAGACTATCCGAGTTTATAGGAAGTAATTAGAAAAATCAAATTTATATTGTACATATGTTTATCTTAAGCATACAGTCAAAGGCACGATTCGTTCGTGCCTTTTTTATGTAATAAGCTGTTATATAAAAAGCCTGCCAAGGCAGAATTCTTTCTCATCAGAACTCCCATAGTAAATACTGCTAAAAATAGTTTCCAGAAATAAAAAAAATTGTGATTGAAAAATCCCAGATTTTTGATACTATATATAAGGAACAACAAAAGGGAAATTTTATCATATAAAGGAGCACATTATGAGCAAAAAACCAACGGTTTTAATGATTCTTGACGGATATGGCCTGAATGAAAGACATGACGCAAACGCTGTATACGAAGCGAACACACCTGTCATGGACAAGCTGATGGCTGAATATCCTTTTGTAAAAGGTAATGCAAGCGGACTGGCTGTAGGTCTTCCGGACGGCCAGATGGGTAACTCCGAGGTTGGTCATATGAATATGGGTGCAGGCCGTATCGTATACCAGGAGCTTACCAGAATCACCAAAGAAATTCAGGACGGAGACTTTTTCAAAAATGAAGCACTTCTTGCAGCTATGAAGAATGCCAAAGAAAATGATTCCGCGATCCACTTCATGGGTCTTCTTTCTGATGGTGGTGTTCACAGCCACATTACTCACCTTTTTGGTCTTCTTGAAATGGCTAAGAAAGAGGGACTTAATAAAGTTTATGTACACTGCTTCCTGGACGGCCGTGACACCCCTCCGGCTTCCGGAAAAGGATATATCCAGCAGCTCCAGGCGAAGATGGATGAGCTTGGCGTAGGTGAGATTGGTGTTGTTTCCGGACGTTATTACGCAATGGACCGTGACAACCGCTGGGATCGTGTTGAGCTTGCTTACAACGCACTTACCAAGGGCGAGGGTGTTAAGGGAACCGACGCAGCTGAGGCTGTACAGGCATCCTATGACGACGGCAAGACAGACGAATTCGTTCTTCCAACAGTCATTGAGAAAGATGGCAAACCAGTTGCCGTTGTTTCTGATAAAGATTCTGTTGTATTTTTCAACTTCCGTCCTGACCGTGCACGTGAGATCACAAGAGCATTCTGCGATGACGAATTTACAGGTTTCGCAAGAGAGAAACGCCTTGACCTCACATATGTATGCTTCACAGATTACGATGACACCATTGGAAATAAGCTGGTTGCATTCCACAAGGTTCAGCTTCACAACACATTCGGCGAGTACCTTGCAGCTCACAACATGACTCAGGCACGTATCGCTGAGACAGAGAAATATGCTCACGTAACCTTCTTCTTCAACGGTGGCGTTGAGGAGCCAAACAAGGGCGAGGACAGAATCCTTGTGAAGTCCCCGAAGGTTCCGACTTACGACCTGCAGCCAGAGATGAGCGCTCCGGAAGTTTGCGAGAAGCTTGTTGCAGCAATCAAATCTGAGAAATATGATGTGATCATCATCAACTTCGCCAACCCGGATATGGTTGGTCATACAGGTGTTGAAGCTGCAGCTATCAAAGCTGTTGAGGCTGTTGATGAGTGCGTAGGAAAGGCTGTAGAGGCTCTGAAGGAGGTTGACGGACAGATGTTCATCTGTGCTGACCACGGTAACGCAGAGCAGCTTGTAGACTATGAGACAGGCGAGCCATATACTGCTCATACCACCAATCCGGTACCGTTCATTCTGGTTAATGCAGACCCGAAATATACTCTTCGTGAGAACGGCTGCCTGGCAGACATCATCCCGACTCTGATCCAGCTTATGGGCATGGAGCAGCCAGCTGAGATGACTGGTAAATCACTTCTGGTGGAGAAATAATCCGCTTATACATCTCTGTTGCTTTAAAGGGTGCTGGCTTAAATGCCAGCGCCTTTTTTATTATGTCCTTTTTTATTATGGCACAAAAAGAACAGCTCTGACAGATTTTCCATCCATCACAGCTGTTCTATTATTCCTGATACCTATTGTCGCCAGCTCTTTCTGAATTATTGTTTCCCTTATACAACAACACGATCTAAATCGTACTTCCACTGTTTACTACTTCTTATATAAAAACTACTTCTCACTGAGCTCCTTCAAAAGCTTCTGAAGATGGCGGATATAATGAAACCCTGCACACAGAGTTACCGAAATAATAACAGACAACAGTGCAGCCATGACCACATATACCACAGCGCCAGATTTCGCCCCTGCTACCATACAGTAAAACAGACACGAAGACAATGCAGCTGCAAATACAGTGGAACCTGCTATTTTTAATCCTTTTCGCATATCTTAGTCCTCCCAGATAGGGTGACTATAATCACCCTGTTATGTTTTTCATTTTAAACCCATAATAGAGATATGGCAAGAACAAAATGGACAGGAATTTGAGTGATGATAAAATACGACAGATTCTGGGAGACATTGAAAAAACGCCATATTTCACAGTACTATCTCATTAATGAGTGTGGAATCGAAAAAAGGTTATTGCGCAGACTTCGGGACAATGAAAATGTAGAAATCTTTTCATTAGACCGAATATGCACTGTTCTTAACTGTGATCTGGATGATATAGTAGAATACGTACCCAATAACCCTGATATCATTGAGGATGCGAAAACAGCCCAAAAAGAGGCAGCCGCATCACATCCTGTTCACACTCCATCGAAATAACTGGTGCTTCAGACTCCCACAGTATAAACCATACATAAACTATACGTGTCTCAGCTCTGATAAACACGTTTTTTTGAAAAAGAATAAAAATACTTACATTTTTATTTTTTTGCACGGATGCCTAATTCTTTGTTTCGGCTGAGTGGAGAGAGTCTGGAATTATTTTTAGAGCATTTTGTTCTTTTTTATATTGTTTTTTAGTTAATCCAGGGTATTAATTTTTCCATAAAGAACCCTGCTGCATAAAAAACACCGCCAGGTGACTTTCGCATTTTATCTGCGAATTTTCATCTGACGGTGTTTTTATCTTAAAAATTATTTATTCAACCTCTTCCGGCTCCATACTCAGCTTATGCTCCACTTCTGTGCCAATATCATACTTCTGTCTGTATTCCTTAAAATAAGTGTAATATTCCAGACTATCTGTAGGATAAATCCTGGAGTTGTGAATGTGGATATCGGTTGTCTCTTCCCCACTTTTCATAAGTGCTGTCATGGCACTTGCACAGTGGGAAGCAATACGTCCAAAGCTGTTCAGAATATCGCTGAACACAGTTCCCTCTTCCAGTCCGCATTTGCCCTGGCTGAGGCGCTCTGCATGGCGCATCTTCAGTTCATCACAAAGTCTGGTGATTACCACGCCAAGTGGTGCAACACGCTGTGCGGCTTCTCTGTCATCGTTCATAAATGCATTGCAGGTCACATTGATTTCCTCACGGACTGCATCCATGACTACATTCAGCTCATCCCATGCTGTCTGAGAGAAGTTCGTGTGGTTGTCATGCATTTCGTTGGACATATGTGCGATGTAGGAAGCGTGATCGCCAATTCTCTCAAAGTCATTGATTGTGTGCAGATAAAGGGAGGTCTGGCGCGTCTGGGCGGTGTTCATCTCACGTTTGGTGAGCTGGATCAGATACTCTCCAAGACGGCTCTCATATTTGTCGATCAGGTCTTCCTTACGCTGTACCTTATCATATTTATCCTGCTGATAATCATTCAGAAGGTTCATAGCTCTGTTTACATTCTTACGAAGCTTCTTGGCCATACCATTCATAGCACGATGACACTGTCCAATTGCAAGTGCAGGATAATTTAACAGACGCTCTTCCAGAAGATCGAAGTCTGCCTCGTCCTCCAGCTCCTCTGCGCTGTCCTTAACCAGATAGCAAACCAGTTTCTCCAGCTTGGAAATAAACGGGAAAAGCACCACAACGGTAGCCACACGGAAAATGGTGTTCAAAAATGCGATGGATACCGGAGTCATGATCATATCCAAAAATCCAAAATGAATGAACGCATTCAAGGTATAGAATACAATGGACCACAGGATCAGACCGAATAAGTCATTCAGCAAATATACAAGAGCTGTTCTCTTACCGTTCTTATTCGCTCCAACTGCAGAGATCAGTACCGGACATGCAGCACCAACACCGATACCAAGAACAATTGGAAATGCACTTGCAAAGGTGAGGATTCCGGTTACGGAAAGAGCCTGCAGCACACCAACTGTTGCAGATGCACTCTGAAGCACTGCGGTAAATGCAATACCTACCAGGATACCTGCAATTGGGTTGGAAAACATTGTCAGCATATCAATGAATACAGGACTTTCACGAAGAGGAGAAACTGCTCCACTCATCATCTGCATACCATTCATCAAAATGGCAAAACCCAGCATAATGTTTCCAATATTTCGGTATACAGATCTCTTACAGACCATACGAAGCATGATACCGATTACAGCAACTACTGCTGAAATAGTGGCTGTAGAAAGAATACTTGCAATTCCACCGGAGCCCTGGATATAAGACAGACACAGAATCCATCCTGTAATACTGGTTCCGATATTTGCGCCCATGATAATACCAATTGCCTGTTTCAGCTTCATCATACCGGAGTTTACAAAACCGATTACCATAACGGTAGTGGCGGATGATGACTGGATTACACTGGTAACACCTGTTCCAAGTGCTACTCCCTTCAGCGGGGTATTGGTCATTTTGTAAAGGAATGCTTCCAGCTTATTACCAGCAACGGATTTCAGTCCGTCTCCCATCAGCGACATTCCAAAAAGGAAAAATGATACTCCGCACAGCAAAGATAAAACCATTGAAAAAATTGCCATGTTCTAATCCTCTGTTGTCGTTTCCCTCTGCCAATTCTGCAGAGGCGACCTTTCTTTTCAAAGTATTTTCTTTTGTTAACGTGGATTTTTCTCAATTTTTACATATCCTTAATCATTATGCCATAATCATAGGCTGATTACAATATTTGATTAATTTCAAATTGTAATTTTTTGCGGTTCAAAATTTCCATTTTTCTGTATAATCTGACGAAATATATGGTAATTTTTATTTCTATTCAGCTTACTGACGATAAGTAGATACCATTATGCAAGAATCTTACACACAACCGGCATCTCTCTTATCAGTGACATCACTATATATGAAATTCCCATCTTCTGATTACCATGTAATTTAAGCGTTTAATTGCTTTTTATCTGGATTAATATGTCTGATCTGCCAGATAATGCATTTAATTGATACTGGAACTGCAACAAGACAGGCAATAGCACCAAATAGCATAATCGCAACATCCTGAAAGAGGAATCTGGAATTGAGAATGATTTCCAGACTATATTTTTGTGTCTGCACATAGGAAAACAATAAAATACTCCCTCCAAGATATGCAAAAAGCAACGTGTTTACTGTTGTGCCTATAATTTCTTTTCCCACCTGATACCCTGTTGAAGTAAGTTCTTTCTCTACCAGACTGTTTTTATGAGTCCAGACTTCATACACAGATGACGTCACAGACAGTGCAGTATCAATGACAGCTCCCAGAGTGCTGAAAACACTTACAAAAACAGCCACATGAAGCATATTAATACTGATATCTGTGTTGTAATAGTACATAAAATCCTCTTCTGAAATCTGAAGTTCATTTAAGCCATAGCTTCCTGTTCTCCACGTAATAGCAAAAATCGGAATAAACAGAATCAGCATTACAAACAGTGTAGCCAGAAAGGCAGCTCGCGTTTTGACATTATTTCCATTCTGATAAAACAGAGAATTATAACAGACACCTGCTCCTGCCGCCAGTATCAGAAGCAGTGCGGGAAAACCAGCTGACATCAATATAACCGAAAAAAACAGAATAATAATATTACCTGCCAGTGCCATGATTGAAACAGCTCCACGTTCTCCTCCAATTGTAATCATCAAAAAAAGCAGCACTAATGTAAGAAAAAGAATCATTATTTTCCACTCCTTTTCAGTGATGGTATTTTCATAATAATCGAAGCAATTAAAACAGATACTGGTATTGCCAACACTATTCCAATACTTTCTATCAGAAAGCGACAGATATCATATGGAATGTGATATCTTACAAGCGTTATAAATCTGATCTCATTATTCATTTTAAGAATAAACATTGGAATCATGCCACTTACAAGAACAAATAGCAGTACATTTATCATGGTTCCCATAATATCATATCCGATTTCCCTTCCCGAATGTATCAGCTTTCTTATAGAAACTGATGGATTTTTGCGAACAATTTCACCAGTTGCTGCACTTATAGTGACTGTTACATCCATAATCGCTCCAAGCCCTGTCAGCATAATATCTGTCCAGAATATGTCGGCTGAATTACTCATGCTTCCAAGGTATTCCAGATTAGAATAATCTAAATCTCCATACCTGTGAATAGAAAAATCAAACAGCATCATAATCAGGAAAAGAACACATAAAGTCGAAAGAACAGCAGCCCATGTTTTCCTGTGAATTCCATTCAGACAGATCAATGTAGTCAACGAAAAAAGAAGTGCAATTACATTACATATTCTCAGAATATTCTTTCCATCTCCCAACAGTTGAAATCCGTACGCAAAAATCAATGTATTCAGTATCACTGATACGATCGTATAACCCCCCTGTTTTCTCGTAATATAGATCAGAAGAATAATCAGACCACCCACCAGTACGACCAGATAGATGTCACGTTTTACAGAACGTATAGTTTTTCCAGGTCTGTCTTTTGACCCATTCAGAAGTACCGTATCTCCTTTATGGTATTTCTGCGTCTGAACCTGTGAAGAAGTGTATTCGTTAGAAAGTGTAATTTCTTTACCTTTATATGCACCGTTCAATATCCGGGCTGTAATTTTCTGAGTATAATAGTGTTCTTCTGCACCTCTGGTTCCTTCTCTGCTCATGGTTTCCATTTCTGATACAAAACATATTTTTGCCAGAGGAGTGTGATAGAATCTGGCATTAAAACAGGTAAATATAACACAGATAATATAAATGCCAGCTAAAAGATATTTTTTATGAGATAGACAAAATTTCATTGAATTTATTTTCTCCTTCCAGATTAATATTTCTGCCAATATCGCATTGTACGCTTTTATTCGATGTTGGTCAATGTAAATTGCAGATTATTTGCAAATATTGTTGGCATTTTGATACTGTTCACTGGTAACGTTCCGCGAGGTGTTTTTTGTGAACAAAGTTCACAGAAAACCCGAGAGTTGCAGCGCGAAATCATGCAAAGCATGATTTCTGTGCATCGCGAAGCGCGTTACTGTGAACGGAGTGAACAGTAACGGCATTTTTTTCTGTCCCGCGCCAGCATCTATAATACAAATAGTTTGCATTTACACAAAATTATTTTCTATTTCCGGAGTTAATAAATGATAGATAAAAGGCCCCAAAGCTCTGTTTCAAACATTCTGATGGAGCAAAATATATACCTTATAAATAGTTTTCTTGAATCAAGCTATCTCTGTTTAATAAGCAGGATAAACATATTCCTCTTCTGACGGCTCTGCGTCTTCTATATCAGTGACAGTAATTTCCATCCCTTTATGTTTGTCATAGTGATATGTACCTGTTACATTTATCCATGCATCCTGCGTCAAATCAGAAGGCAGGTACCATATTGGTAACCTCAATCTTATCCCCTCCAACCTTTGTTGCAAAATCATACATAGGATAAAAGCTTGCCATAACATTTAGTTTTTTTCCAGAAGAAGTATCCTCAGTTTCTGCTGCATATGCCAGATTAAAAGAACCAATGCCAAGTGCTATTGTAGCTGCAAGTGCTGTTCTAGTTAATAATTTTTTTCTCATAATAAAATCCTTTCTGCACAAACCTGATGTGCCTAAAAATAAAATTTCAAAAGCATATTATCTCATCCGCTTAAAACAAATGCAAATCGTTTGCGTTTATTAAAATAACGCATAGAATATCAGCTGTCAATAATATTTGCAAACTATTTGCATTTTTGGAGCATAATTGACTTAGGAGAAATAAAAAGATACAATAGAAAAAAGCACATATGAAAGGAATAAAGAAAATGGCTGAGCGAAAACCCTATACTACAAAAACAAGACAGATTATTCTGGAGTATTTGAAGTCCCAGAAGGCTGTCACTGTCAGTGTGGCTGATATTGAAAAATATTTAAAAACTGAAGGAATTAAGGTAAATACAACAACTGTATACCGATATCTTGACAAGCTTTGCGCCGAGCATATTGTAATCAAATATCCGGATCTGAACAGTGATAAAGCTGTGTTTCAGTTTGCAGGAGAAGAAAAAAAATGCACAGAACACCTACATCTGAAATGCATCAGATGTGGCAAGGTTGTGCATCTTGACTGTGACTTTATGGATGAATTTAAAGAGCATTTGTATAAAGATCATGGCTTCCGGCTGCATTGCAGCGGAGATATGCTTCATGGCATCTGTCAGGACTGTGAAAACAAAAAAATTTCTTATCCACAGAGCTGACTATCTTTTCCTGAGTGTATTGCCGGTTCTGCACATAGGAAAACCTTCTTTTTCACAGAAAAATGGCACACAAGAGAATATTCGCCTCTGGTGCTGTCAGCGAAACATTCCATACATCCTCAGCACTCATAATCAGACGGTCATTTTCCTTTGTTTCAGCAGCACAACACGAGATGGAAAACCTGTCAATTTCTCTGGTCTGCCAGACAGTTTTTCCACTGAGGATCGCTGCCTTTTCTTCTATTGTCATCTTTTCAACCAATTTTTACTGTTTCATAATTGTTTTCCATCCCACTTTCATCCTTATTCAGCATTCTTTCTTTTCTTATATCCTCTAATTACCAGTACTTCCATTCCTGCCATGAAAAGTGCTATTACAATGTCGATACCAATTCCTGCTTTTTTCCAGTTTTCCATACCTGTTTCTTCGTGTTCTCCATCATAAGCCCAACTGCTTACAACTGTATACATGACATTTTTGCAGGCATTTCTCATCTGAAGTACAGATGTTGGATGCTCTGGATTGGCTACATTGTTCTCTTCTCCATTGAATGTAGACAACATTACATCTACTCCATTCGCCAAAGCTGCATCTGCATTCATAAATCCATGACCATTGTTTCGGAAGAAGTCTGTAAGCGCCATTCCCCTGAATCCCCATTCATCTCTGAGAACTGTATTCATAAGGTTACTGCATTCTCCAGTCCATTTATCTCCAAGGAAACTCCAGGAAACCATAACCGCATTTGCTCCACCTTGTTTTACAGAAATCTCGAATGGTTTCAGATAGATTTCCCGGATTGCCTGCTCATTCGACCAGACACTTACCATTTTGGCATTACCTTCATACATAGCAAAATGTTTAATGTAAGAATAAACTCCGTATTTTCTTGCTCCTTCTACTGCTTTTGCTCCCATATTTCCTGAAAGAATTCCATCTTCTGAGAAATATTCATAGTTTCTTGCACCAAATGCGGTTCTATGAGTATTCATTCCTGGTGCATACCAGCCCTCTGCACCCATTTCCTGACTGATCTTGCCCATGCATTCACCCCAGGTTTGTGCAAGTTCCTTATTCCATGTGGAAGCAATCACAACTTCAATCGGAAATCCAATAGAACCAACCCCTGTAAAGTTGTTATTAATTGCTGCCGGTCCATCGAAATCAAGTGTAGCCACTTTTCCCACAGAATCCATGGCTGCTGTCTGATAACCAGCCATTGCAATCATATTTGCCATTTCATCAACAGAAAGCTGATCCAGAAGTTTTTCCCAACGAGGGTCGTCATAATCAGCATCTCGCATATCCTCTAATGTAAGTCCGTTATCTGCTCCCGTTGTCGGCATTACATCCTCATCATTAAGATATGTAGTCTTATCAAAATTACTGTTCAGATGATATTCAGAAGCATATGGCTCACCCAGCTCTGCAGATGCCGGTTCTGCTGTAGCCTCTTTATAATTTGCAAAATGATCTGCACGTGACAGATATGTCACATCGCCTTTTGCATCTTCAAATACATTTGTTGCTGCAGTATCATCTGATACTCTTTTATTTTCTTCCTCATATACTACATCAGTATCTGCAGTATAAGTTTTCTGATCCAGCACAGTGTGTGAATCGCTGTTGATAGAGATCACATAATCGCCTTTTTCAAGAACATACGCTTTTGCATTATTCTCATCATAAGAGGCCATATCTTCTATACTGAATGTAACTGTAACGGTCTGAGATTCTCCCGGCTGAAGCAGATCTGTTTTTGCAAACTCGATCAGATTTGCAGAAGATTTCTCAATTCCTCCATTTGTATATGGCGGTTTATAATACACTTCTACTACATCTTTTCCGGCAACATCTCCGGAGTTGGTTACTTCTACATCTACAGAAATCTGTCCGTCTTTTTCCTCCAGTTCACCCATTTTCTGTTCAAATTCTGTGTAACTCAGGCCATATCCAAATGGATACTGTACAGTCTTGTCGTAATCAATCGCACCTTCCTGTGCAGCTGTTTCATAGTACTTGTATCCTACATAAATGCCTTCCACATAATTGGTAAATGCCGGAGCATACACCTGCGCAGTTCCTGCGTTCATTCCTTCAACAGCCATATCTGCCAGATTTGTATACTCTGTTTTTTCTGCATTATTCCACCACGGAGCAGTCGTCATATCATAAATAAATGTATCCGGTGTTTTTCCGGAAGGATTGACTTCACCTGAAAATACTTTACCAAGTGCATTAAATCCCACATTTCCCGTTCCTGGGCACCATACAACAGATTTAATCTGAGGATATTCATCTGCGAAACCAAGTTCAAACTGATTTGCTCCATTATAAATTACAATGACATTATCAAAGTTTGAGCAAACCATATCCACCATATCTCTCTCAGTTTGTGAAAGCTGTAAATAATGCTCTCCCTCAGGAAAATCATCATATTCATCAGAATTATTATCATATGCTGCTTTTCTTACATCCATAGGAATATCATTATGACCTTCACCTGCTTTTCTGGAAAGAACCACAACTGCCACATCAGAATACTCTTTCGCACTTTTAATAAGCTCATCACTGTAAGTATCTACAGGTGGCTCCGGTAATGTCCAGCTCTGTTTCTGGATAGACATTTCCGGATTATCTGCACCATAATTGTTATAAAAATCAACCAGTTCCTGGTTAATAGAAAATCCGGCATTTTCAAGTCCCTGATTCAGACTGACAATATCATACAGATCATTAATTCCACCGGAACCTGCTCCTCCGTAAGCCGGATTAATAGATTCCCATCCAAAAATATTCAGTTTTTTTGTTTCATTTAAAGGAAGCAGGCTTTCATTTTTCAGAAGAACAATTCCGTCTTCCATTATCTCTTCTGCTACTCCTGCAGCTTCTTCATTTGTTTCATCACTTAAAGTTCCATTTCCCGTTGCCAGTCCGATCAACGTAGCCATTGGTCCAAAACAGATCATATTTACGCAGACAGCAACTGCAAGAACCATTGCGATCGCAGCTTCCCCTCTTATCAGAAATCTTTTGTCCCTGGACATTCTGCGGCATGCGATCATAATTACGATTCCAATTACAAGTGCGGCAGCAATACCGATAATATACGGTTTGCATAATTGTAATACCGCCAGAACATCTTCCATTTCAACACTGATCATTCTCTTTTTCCCTCCTTTGACTCTCTCGTCTTTTTAAAGTATCATTTCCTGTTGTCATTACTATAACATGGTTATTATTTCGTACCGTTTTTGGCACGAGATGCAGCAAATACCAAATACCGTAACCTTTATTGATCTTCCCCTTTCCGTTTGATATTTCCAGATATACTCTGTTAATTGTTTTACGTAAATTTCTTCATCTTCCACAATTGCATTCTTTGCAACTGTTCAATCACACAATATTGTTCCAGATTTTTATTATTATTTTATAAATAACTTTTATTTCAGTATATCACTGCTTCTTTCTTGCGTTAAGTGGATGTAATATTACAAATTACAGCTGTGCAATCTGGTTTTCTTTTATCATATATCCGCAGTTATCGCATACACTTTCGCCAACTGTTTTTCCATCTCTCACAAATACTTCTATATCTGCACTACATTTCGGACATTTAACTTCTTTAATTGAAGTCATGCTTCTGGCATCCATACATCCTGAAAAAAATCCCATTTTTTCACCTTTTTCCTGTATATATTCTATTATTTTCTTAACCTAATTTTTCTTTTATTTTTTTTATCTCATCTACTGCTGTCTGGCTGAAATCATAAGGAGAAACTCCCTCTCTGTCTGCATTCATAATTTCCGGATTATAATGAACAAATCCCAGCAAATCACTTTCCGGTATTCTGTCTTTCACAAATGCTTCATCACTTACATCCCTGATTTTATTTGCAACAACTCTTACTTTCTTTACCCCCAGTTCTTCTGCCAGACGCTTTACGTTTCTATAAGTCTGAACACTTCTGGCTCCTGGCTCTATCACAACGATAAACTGATCCATGCCTTCTGTTGTCCCTCTTCCAAGATGTTCCAAACCTGCTTCCATATCCAGCAGCACAACATCCTCTCTGTGCAGAATAAGATTGTTGATGATCCGTTTAAGCATTACATTTTCCGGGCAGACACAGCCGCTTCCGGCTGTTTCTACTGTTCCAAGAATCAATAATCTGACACCATTACGAAATTTCGAATATCTCTCCGGAATATCGTCAACTTTTGGATTGATTTTGTAAAATGTATTGCTTTTATCCGCTCCGGTCCGTTCTTCCACCAGCTTTCTCATTTTGCTGACTGGTATAATCTCTGCCAGTTCTTCCTCTGAAAAACCTAGTGCCAGTCCCAGATTCGCATCCGGATCTGCATCCGCTTCATACACTGTTTTTCCTTCATCTGCATATAATCTTGCAAGAGTTGCAGCGATTGTGGTCTTTCCTACACCACCTTTTCCTGTTACGGCTATTTTCATTTCTTATTACTTCCTCTCATTTATTGCTTCAAAATTTTCCTTGCAAGCATATGAATTTCCGGAATTTCCATCATTAGTTCATCTCCAACCAATCCCTTTCTTGCGATTTCTGTATCTGTTGAAATAACTGCCAACACCTTACTCTGATCGTCAATAGACTCCAACATTGTTGGCAAAACCAATTCATTTACTTTATTTAACACAAAAAATACAGTTTTCCCAATGCTGTCCCCTAGCTGTTGGATTTTTTTCGTCAATTTCAATGATTCAAAAGAAGGATCTACGATCATTAAGATTAAATCCACACTGTTATCTACACCACGTCCAAAATGCTCTACGCCAGCTTCCATATCCAACAATACAACTTCATTTTCTCCTACCGTCAGATGTTTGATAAATTGCTTTAAAATACTATTCATTGTGCAGGCACAGCCTTCATTTGCCTGATGTATTTTTCCACTGGAAATAAGCATCACGCCATTGTTTCGTGAAATATATTCTTTGGGTATCTCATTCAATGTAAATGGTTCCGAATAGAACTTTTTTGCAAATGCAGACAACTTCACAGTATCAAGAATCTCTCCTGCCATCATTGTTTTAAAAGCTTTCTCCTTACCACCAAAATACTCTGTAAAATCCCTTGGAAGCTTTACACCAAGTTGGCGATGCAGTCCATAATTTGATTCATCAGAATCAGCTACAAGAACAGTCTTTCCCATTCGTTCAAATTCTTTGGCAAGCAGCGCTGATACTGTACTTTTTCCACAGCCACCCTTGCCACATACTGTAATCTTCAAACTTTCAATCCTCCAACTCACAATCCTATCTTCTTTACAATTTCTCCCAGTGCACTTCTTACAGGAGAATCTTTCGGAAGCCGTATGATTGGTTTTCCAGCACAGTCATACTGATATACCTGGTCATCATGTGGTACAACCCCTAACAGTTCCAGTCCCTGATTTCGGATTTCTTCCAGAGTTCCGGCATCCAGTTTTCCATCTGGAACACGATTCACGATTAATCCGGTTTTCTGTGGTTTAAAGTTTAATTCCTTCATCAGCTTTGCAATACGTCCGGCTGCCTGAACACCTCTTCTGGAACAGTCACTTACAAGAATCGCAACTTCCATCATTGGCAGGATTCCTCTGCTGATATGTTCCATACCTGCTTCGTTATCAACCACAATATATGGATAATGGCTTTGCAGTTTCTGAACCTGGGTCTGCACAAGACCATTTACAAAACAATAGCAGCCCTGTCCCTGGGTTCGCCCCATTACCATCAAATCATAATCGTCTTCTTCTGCAATTGCATCGGAAAGACGCATTTCCAGATAAGCCTGTTTTGTCATTCCTGCCGGAATCTGATATCGTGGATCAACTCCTGCACGTTCAATCTCTTCTCTCAGTTCTCCGAGTGTAATCTCAGGTTCAACGCCGAGCACTTCATTCAAATTCGCATTTGCATCTGCATCTACAGCTAAAACCGGATGTTTTCTATTTTCACATAAATATTGAATCAACAATCCACAAAGGGTTGTTTTCCCTACACCGCCTTTTCCTGATACAGCAATTACATGTCCCATGTTTTTCCTCCTAAAATTCTGAACAATCTGTTGACTTTTTCTTTAAATCCCATTATAGTTGTTACTATATAAATTACAATAATCAATCTATGAGATTTGTATGGCTACTCAACACATCAGAAAAATTGTTGAGGAATCATATGATACCAAATAATATAGGAGTATATAATGTCAGAAAAAACGAGAAAACAAGATCGCCGTACCCGCTATACCAGGCAAACCATAAAAGATACGTTCTTAGAATTGTTAAAGCAGAAAAGTTTTACGAAAATTTCAGTTACAGAAATCTGCCAAAATGCTGAAATCAACCGTGGCACTTTTTATCTTCATTACTACGATATCCATGATGTATTATCAGATATTTTTAATGATATGACTCAGGATATGTTAACAACTGTAGAACATTTATTCTGTCTAAATCAAAAAAGTTGTTCCTATCCGTTCTGTCAGATAATACAGATGGAATCACAATACAGGGCACTGTTTCTGGATGATGCAATTGCCCCTATTCTTCTGGAAAAATTAGCAGAAAATACAAAAGAAGGCTATGTGACCTGGCTCATGTCACACAGCCTCCTAACCTTTGAACAGGCAGAATCGGTTTTTTATTTTCAAATGAATGGCTGCCTTTCCATCAACAGACTGATGCTTCGCAATCACTGTAATGACTGGAAACAGATCCAGACAACAATTGACAAATTTATCAAAGCCGGACTGGAAAGTTTTCTGATTCATGATCAGAGGGAAGAAAATGCTTCCGATAATTTTTGCAGCAAAATTTCTCCAACTGTTACCGCATCTTCTACACTTAGATAATGATCGGCATGATCCTGAAGAAATATTTTGCCAGATACAGGAAATTCTTCATCTGCAAACCATATCTTTAAAGTTACCGGATATCTTGGCAGAACTGGAAAAACAGCACACAAATCCGCCTTTGTCTCTGTAAATTCTGCACCCAGGTTTTTACATGCTTTCTGAATTTTCTCAGGATCTTTATCCCGCAAAAGCTTTTCCAGTTTCTGCTCTGCGGTCCGGTCAAACTTGGTTCCTCGAATCAATCCATCTTTCAGGTTACCAAAAGTAATGAGCTTCTGTGAACCTTCTGTTCCATCGGCCATATCCAGATAATGCAGCAATGTCAGATAATGCCATTCGTCCATGTCTGAGTTAATACGAAACTCAGGGAGTTGAATTTCAATCTTTTCGTAAAAGCTCTGTACTTCAAGCACATTTCGGCTGCTTTGAAAAACAGCCCCACTTTTTGCAGCAAGATCCTCTCCGGAGCGATTTTGCAGCCGTTTTACTGCTGCCTGCAACATTTCCTGAAATGCACGATTTTCTGTTTGATTTTTGTATTCCATAAGTTCTCCTTTGTTGATATTTTATCGCATCATATAATAATCAATGTTTATGCAAGGATTTTGGTATTTTCATAAATCTGGCTTTATCCGGATTCTCTTTTATCCATTCCTGGACAAAATCCATTACCTCAGTCATAGTTTCATAATCTTTTCCACAAAAACAGCAACTTGGGCATGTTGGACATGGCCATCCCTTATTTTTGAATCTGCATGCGTCTAAATGTCGATATGCTCTTAATAAATTTGCTTCATATTCTTCTTTAGACTGTGAAGCTTCCCTGTTTTCACGATAATAAAGGTGATACATTTTTTTAGTCATATGTTTTTTGATTCTGGTATATAAATTTCCTTTTAATTTGTCCACAATCAGCATATTATACAATCCTCCGTAAGTTTTATTACTATGTTGACTTTTCCTTTAAATTTCATTATAGTTGTAATTATATTATTTACAATCATCAAAATAAAAAATATGTACAATTTCTCAACACATTAAAAAGAGCTGTTGAGAACTTGGGATGTTTTTGACAAACCAGAAATATTTTCGCCTCAAAAACGTGAAACCAAAATCATTATATCATACTACAAGGAGTTTCTTATCATGAAATACTCAACGAAATTAAGCGATACTGTCCATGTAATGGTTCTGATTGCTATCAACCAGGAAAACTCACTCTCCAGTGCCTCAATTGCAGAAAGTGTCCATACAAATCCCGGCTTTGTACGCCAGCTCATGTTAAAACTAAAAAAGGCCGAACTTATGACCAGTGTAGCCGGACATGCCCGTCCTTCTCTTTCAAAACCAGCAGACCAGATTACGTTGCTGGATATTTATAAAGCAGTGGAGGGCGAGAAACCGCTACTTCATTTAGATACTCATACCAACCCTGATTGTGGCGTTGGCATTAATATTCAGTTGTCCTTGCAGGGATTCTATAATGAAATTCAAAAAAACACTGAAGAAAAGATGAATACAATTACTTTACAGGATATCATAAATACTTATTATCAGCGAACATCCATGCAAAATGATTTACAAAATATTATATAGCAGGAGAAACGAGAATGGACTTCCAGATATGGATTATCTTCTAAATGATGAAGAATCTGATAACGATTTGGCGAGTAAAATTTTTATATTTTCTAATCCAGGGATTTTCTTGTTATCATGCCCGCCTCCGTGCGGGCATTTTTAAATTCAGCAGCGCACCACAGGCGGTCTTTCCTGTACAGAAAAAAAGAAGCGTTCCTACAGGCGCTTCTTCTTACCATATTAGGACTTCGATCAAAAGTTAGTAGGCCACAAAGTGGGCCATTTTTCAAAAAATTACATGAATTTATATAGAGTTTTATCCAAGTCGGAAATCCGCTAAATGCTCTAGCTATCAGCGTCTAAAGGCATTTAACAACTTATATGGACATTTATGAAATCGGCCTCGTAATAACGATACCTAATTTCATTATTTCTGCTTATTTGAATGACAGTGATTTTTCCTTCCAAAAGTGATACCAAAAGGTGATAGTAGGTAAATTATAAAACGCCCCTACCCACAATTCAATTGGTAATATTTACCAATCATCCTTGTGTTTAGGGGCGTTTAATTACTTCTCGCTTGGACACATTAGCTAAAAATTAGCTATTATTTTATTATTTGTTATAGTTTACGATATCGCCGAACTCTGGTTTCAGGGATGCACCGCCTACAAGACCTCCGTCGATGTCTGCCTGAGCAAATAACTCCGGAGCTGTCTTAGCGTTTACAGATCCGCCGTACTGGATGCGGATTGCTGCTGCAGTTGCCTCATCATAGATCTCAGCGATGCAAGCACGGATTCCTGCGCAAACTTCCTGAGCCTGCTCAGTTGTAGCTGTTTTGCCAGTTCCGATAGCCCAGATCGGCTCGTAAGCGATAACGGCTGTTTTAGCCTGATCAGCTGTAACGTTCTGGAAACCAACTTTAACCTGCTGACGGATAAAGTCCATAGTTACACCCTGCTCTCTCTGATCAAGAGTCTCTCCACAGCACATAATTGGAGTGATTCCGTGCTCAAATGCTTTGAGCATTTTCTTGTTTACAGTTTCGCTTGTCTCAGCGAAGTACTCTCTTCTCTCAGAGTGTCCGAGAACTACGTATTTAACACCAGCGTCTGTAAGCATGTTCGGGGAAATCTCGCCTGTGAAAGCACCTTTCTCCTCGAAGTACATGTTCTCAGCACCTACCTGGATGTTGGAGCCTTTTGCAGCCTCAACTACAGGAAGAATATCGATAGCCGGTACGCAGAATACTACGTCAACGTCATCGTTTGCTACTAATGGTTTTAAAGTTTCTACTAATTTAACTGCCTCACTTGGAGTCATGTTCATTTTCCAGTTTCCGGCAATAATTTTCTTTCTAGACATTTTATATATCTCCTTTTGTATGATAAGGAAGTTCGATTCACTAAACGGACATGTCGCCGGCAGGCGGCATCACCATATATGAAAGTCAGCTGGTCTGCGCCGTTAGCCTGCTCTCATTAAGTTCCTTCGAACCAAATTCGCACATAATTCAAGCTGCGCTTACAGCTTGCTTTCATTAAGTGCTCTATTTATTTATCGTTAGCTGCTGCTACACCAGGTAACTCTTTTCCTTCAAGGAATTCAAGAGACGCACCGCCACCTGTGGAGATGTGTGTCATCTTGTCACCATAGCCGAGGATGTTAACAGCTGCTGCGGAATCACCACCACCGATGATAGTTGTAGCATCTGTATCAGCAAGAGCTTTGGCAACAGCCTCTGTGCCATGAGCGAAGTTCGGCATTTCGAAACAGCCCATCGGTCCGTTCCAAACAACTGTCTTGGCATCTTTTACAGCGTCAGCGAAAAGTTTCTCTGTCTCTGGTCCGATGTCCATTCCTTCCCATCCATCCGGAATCTCACCACGTTTTACAACCTGGATATTGCAATCATTGGAGAAGGAATCACCAATTCTGTTATCAACCGGAAGAAGAAGCTTAACGCCTTTTTCTTCTGCCTTCTTCATCATGTCTAATGCATACTGAAGATAATCATCCTCGCAAAGGGAAACACCAATGTGTCCGCCCATAGCCTTGGAGAATGTATAGGACATTCCACCACCAATGATCAGAGTATCCACCTTGTCAAGAAGGTTGTTGATAACAGAGATCTTGCTGGAAACCTTAGCACCGCCAAGGATTGCTACGAATGGTCTATCAGGATTGTTTACAGCGTTTCCGAGGAAATCGATTTCTTTCTGCATCAGATATCCAACAACAGCTGTATCTACATATTTGGTAACACCAACGTTAGAGCAGTGTGCTCTGTGAGCGGTACCAAATGCATCGTTTACAAATACATCGCAAAGAGAAGCAAGTTCCTTGCTGAATTCATCACCGTTCTTAGTCTCTTCTGCACGATAACGGGTATTCTCAAGAAGAATGATCTCGCCGTCTTTCATGTCAGCTACTGCTGCTTTTACAGTGTCATCTACAACAACCGGGCTTGGAACGAATTTCACTTCCTGTCCGAGAAGCTCTGTGAGACGTTTAGCAACAGGTGCAAGAGAAAGCTCCGGTTTCGGCTCTCCTTTCGGTTTTCCAAGGTGAGAGCAAAGGATAATCTTTCCACCATCTGCAACAAGCTTCTTGATTGTAGGAAGAGCTGCTACCAGACGGTTCTCATCTGTAATCTTACCGTCCTGCAGAGGTACATTGAAGTCACATCTTACGAGGACTCTTTTGCCTTTTACGTTGATGTCATCAACAGATTTCTTATTCAGCATCTTGTTATGCCTCCTTATAAAATTTAACTTTTTATACAGACAAAAGGGTCCGGTCCTATTCAGACCGGACCCTTCTCTGAGTCTTATTCATATGCTGTCAGGCCATGGCTTGTCAGCATTTGAAAACCCTACTCTGCTTCTGATTAAGCGTTAAGCAGTTTACCAAAGTGTTTGATTGTACGAACCATCTGGCTTGTGTAGGAGTTCTCATTATCATACCAGGAAACAACCTGAACCTCTGTTGTGCCATTCTCAAGTGGAAGAACCATTGTCTGAGTAGCATCGAACAGGGAACCAAATCTCATACCAACGATATCGCTGGAAACGATCTCATCTTCGTTGTATCCGAAGGACTCGTTAGAAGCTGCTTTCATAGCTGCGTTGATCTGCTCTTTAGTTACATTTCCTTCAACAACTGCTGTAAGGATTGTAGTAGAACCTGTTGGGGTTGGAACACGCTGTGCGGAACCGATCAGTTTGCCGTTCAGTTCTGGAATAACAAGACCGATTGCTTTAGCAGCACCTGTGCTGTTCGGAACGATGTTAACTGCAGCTGCACGGGATCTTCTCAGATCGCCTTTTCTCTGCGGTCCGTCAAGTGTCATCTGATCGCCTGTGTAAGCGTGGATTGTGCACATGATACCGGATTTGATTGCAGCAAGGTCATTAAGTGCTTTAGCCATTGGAGCTAAGCAGTTTGTTGTACAGGAAGCTGCGGAAATGATGTGATCCTCTTTTGTAAGAGTCTCATGATTTACATTGTAAACGATTGTCTTAAGGTCGTTTCCAGCCGGAGCGGAAATGATAACGTGTTTAGCACCTGCATCGATATGAGCCTGAGCTTTGTCTTTGGATGTATAGAATCCAGTACACTCAAGAACTACGTCTACACCGATCTCTCCCCATGGAAGCTCAGCAGCGTTAGCTTTTGCATAAATTTTGATTTCTTTTCCGTCAACTGTGATGGAATCCTCTCCAGCTACTACTGTATCTGCAAGAGCATATCTTCCCTGAGTTGAGTCATATTTTAATAAGTGAGCGAGCATTTTAGGAGATGTTAAGTCGTTGATAGCAACGATTTCAAATCCTTCTGCACCGAACATCTGACGGAATGCAAGACGACCAATACGTCCAAAACCATTAATTGCAACTTTTACTGCCATGATAAATTCCTCCTATGAATTAAATGGTAAAAATTATGTGAGTGCTTCAATCTTTGTGAAAGAAACATCAACCTATAGCGTATTGTACCTAATTCCGAACAAAAATTCAAGCCTATTTTCAAAAAAATAACAGGCAAATTACCACAAATATTCTCTGATATGATATACTGCTCTCAAATGAGACCGTTAAGTCCCTTTTATGACACAGCGGCAGCATTTATGCACGTTTTTTCCTTTCTTTTTCGTGTAGGAAGAATTTTTTTCACATGTTCCTTCGCTGTACACTTATCCATAAAATATATCTTTATATTTACAGAAAATATATTTTTAAAATACTTTGCTTGGTTTATAACTTATAAGGAGGTTATTATGAAAATACTTTCCAACTCTCCCGGAGTTTTGTGGGACTGCCACATGCATTCTGAATTTTCCGCAGATTCCGGCACTCCCACTGCGGATATGATCCGCCAGGCCATTGCACTGGGGTTTAAGGGAATCTGCTTTACAGAGCATCTGGATCCAGACTATCCACCAACTCCGGATGACCTGGAATTTGCCCTGGATATTCCCGCCTATTACACTAAACTCAACGAACTGAAAGAGACTTACAAGAATCAGATTCACATCCATTTCGGTATTGAGATCGGTTTGCAGCTTCATCTTAAACAATATTTTCACAATCTTTTAAAAGAATATCCTTTCGATTTCGTGATTGGTTCTTCTCACGTAGTCCACGGTGCCGACCCCTACTACCCGGAATTTTTCCAGAGCAGGAACGAGGAACAGGCCTACCTTGAATATTTCGAATCCATTCTGGAGAATCTGGATGCATTTCATGAAATGGACACTTATGGACATCTGGATTATATTGTCCGCTACGGTCCAAACAAAAACCAGTTTTATTCTTATAAAAAATATCGGAACATTCTGGATGCGATTCTGAAAAAACTGGCAGACACAAATGTAGGACTGGAAGTCAACACCGGCGGTTATCACTACGGTCTTGGAGAGCCAAACCCATGTACGGATATCATCCGGCGTTATAAAGAACTAGGGGGCGAAATCATCACCATTGGTGCTGACGCGCATACACCGGATAAAATAGGATACGCTTTTGATAGGGCTGCGCAGGTGCTGAAAGAATGTGGATTTGAATATTATACAGTATTTAAAGATCGGAAACCAAACTTTGTAAAGTTATAACGAAGCCCTGTTTTTCCATACCCGGCAGAAGAAATCAGCCCGGCTTTTAGAGCATGTTAAAAAAATGCCTCATCGTCATAACAAGCGATGAAGCATTTTTTGCGTTTCTTTTCAAATTCAGCTTGAGGTATTATTTTTGATTGCCACTCAAGATCAGGTCAGTCATTATTTCTGCACTTTCTCCAAAAACAGAGAAATAATTCCTTTCTTTTCCTTCTCATGTGCCTTGTTATACAAAGATCTGCACCATTCTGTGATAACTTCGATTACAACCGGAGAGAAGGTCATCAGGATAAATACCAGGATGATCATTCCGAATTCCAGGGAGCCAAGTGCCAGCAGGTTCTGCACACATACGGCTGCGAAGAAAAAAATGAACTGCATACCATAAATAATGATTTTCCTGTACCTGCTTAGAGGCGCGTATACCGTCTTCAAAGCTGCCATGTAGTTCCATCCGGTTACCAGGAAACAGGCTGTACTCAGCATTACATTGCTATGGTAAACGTTCTGGCAGACCAGCATAATGGTAAATACACATCCCGTAATGGTGACTGCTGCTGGGAATGCATTCATAAATACATAACGCAGAAAACCACTCTCAATCTTGTTGAAGTTGTTTTCCTGGGCGAGCAGGAAGGTTGGGATACCCACTGCGCAGGCACTGATCAGGGACATCTGAATTGGCTCAAACGGATAGCTATCGCCCCAGAAAATAGTGATCAGACACAGCAGCACAGAGAAAATAGTTTTGATCAGGAACATGGAGGCTGCGGTACGGATGTTGTTCACCACACGGCGTCCCTGGTTCACAATTTCCGGCATAGCGGCAAAATTGGAATCCATGAGCACTACATTTGCAATGTTCTTGGCAGCATCACTTCCCTCTGCCATAACCACGCTGCAGTCTGCCTCTTTCAGTGCCAAAACATCGTTCACACCGTCACCGGTCATGGCAACTGTATGCTTCTGTTTCTGAAGGGCAAGCACCATCTCTTTCTTCTGCTGCGGAGTTACACGGCCGAATACGGAACACTCTGCAACGGCACGCTCCATATCCTCCGGTGTGGTGATAGTGGTGGCATCAATATATTTATCTGCATTCTCCAGGCCTGCTTTTTTTGCAATGGCAGAAACAGTCACAGGATCATCACCGGAGATCACTTTCAGATCTACGCCCTGGTCTTTGAAAAATGCCAGAGTTTCAGGGGCATTATCCCTGATAATGTCAGTAAGCATAAATAACGCAACCGGCTTTAACCCTTCCGGAAGCTCATTCTCCCGATTCAGGTTTGGGCTATGCGCCAACACCAGAACACGTAAGCCTTCTTTTCCATAAGCAGCACACTGCTTGATCAAGTTTTCATTTCCATCCGGGAAAAGGAACTGGGCAGCACCCATCAGATAAGTTCCTTCTGTTTTAAAGGCTACACCGCTGTATTTGCGATCTGAGGAAAACGGAATGCAATGATCTACCGGCATGTCCGTTCTTCTGGAGAAGCGTTTGTGGAGTGCATCTGCGGTGGCGTTCTTGTCCTTTAAAACGGACATCATGTTTGCCATGACACGTTCGATCTCACCCATGGTCAATTCTGGCTGGGCGCCGCTGATGGCTAAATCAGTATTGACATTGCCCTGTGAATCTTGTGCTGACAGCTGTTCAGTAGTTCCCATAACAACTCCTATCTGCAATTGTGCCGCAACCACGGATACTTCAGACTGCGCCTCTGCAGCTGCCATTTCTGGAACTTTCTGAGCTTGATTCGCTGTTCCATTTATTGTACTTTCGCTTATATTCTCATTTTCTGCTTCCGGAGCCTTGATCTCCATCCCTTCCACATAGGGCTGTACCTGTTCCACGCACATAGTACCGGCTGTGATGGTTCCGGTTTTATCCAGACAGAGGGTATCCACTCTCGCCAGAGTCTCAATACAATACAATTCCTGCACCAGGGTATTCTTACGGGTTAACGTCAGCGCACCAAGCGTCAGCGCCACGCTGGTAAGGAGCACCAGTCCCTCCGGGATCATTCCGAGGACAGCTGCTACCATATTAACTACTGCATCTCTGATTCCGTTTCCAGCAATATAATACTGCTTATAAAACAGCAGCATTCCCATAGGAACTATGATCACACTGATGGTCTTCAAAATCGCATTCAGAGAGTTGCGCAACTCGGAATTATGACGTTTAAATTCCTTTGCCTCGCTGGTGATCTGGGAAGCATAATTGTCCTTACCTACATGGATAACCTGACAGCAGGCCTCTCCGGATGTAACAAAACTTCCAGAAAAAAGCTCGTCCCCTTCATTTTTCTGAAGATTGTCAGATTCTCCTGTCAGCAGGGATTCATTGACCTCAATACTGCCCTCAAGCACCCTGGCATCTGCGGGCACCTGATCTCCTGTTTTCAGAAAAAGGATATCATCCAGAACCAGCTTCTCCGTGGAAATGGACCATTTTTTCCCTTCACGCAAGACCACTGCCTTGCTCTCTGTAAGGATAGCCAGCTTATCCAGCGTCTTTTTCGCACGCACTTCCTGGATGATTCCGATCACCGTATTGATCACAATAATTCCCATGAACATGGAGTTCTTATAGGAACCAACCAGCAATACCATAATCATCAGAGCCAGGTTCAGAAAGTTGAAAAATGTAAGCACATTCTCCCTTACGATCTGCTTATAGCTCCTTGTGTTGGGATTCTCATTGACATTGATTTTCCCCTCTTCAATTCTTTGTTGTACCTGTTCGTTTGTCAGTCCTGTCATCGTTACTTCCTTCATTCTTATGTTTTATTTAAGGATGTTTCCGTTTTACTCTTTTTCCCATTGTATGATACCAGTGTCAAAAGGTCAAAAAACCGTTCGTGCCATTGTATTAAAATAGGGCAGATGATAACATCCGCCCTGATGAATTCTCTTTACGGTCTGCCTCATCTTTACCACCTATTTATCTGTAACGAAATAAATCTGCTTAAGGATTCGGTTTCCTGTAAAAAATATTATTCTTTTGTATCGATGACGACACTTTATAATTACTGCAGTTCGCAGTAACTATTAATACTCTTCTTCCTCTGCCTCTTCACCCTCGTGAATGTCAGACTTCGGTTTCTTCAGACCTTCGATCTCAATGTGATGCTTCTGTGCGTAATCCCACAGTGCAGCATGTACAGCCTCCTCTGCAAGAAGAGAACAGTGTACTTTCACTGGCGGAAGTCCGTCAAGAGCCTCCATAACAGCCTTGTTGGTAAGCTTCATGGCTTCCTCAATAGTTTTACCTTTTACCATCTCAGTAGCCATACTGCTGGTTGCTACTGCGGCACCGCAGCCGAAGGTTTTGAATTTGCAGTCTCTGATAATATGTGTCTCGTCATCGATATCCAGGAAAATTCTCATAATATCGCCGCATTTGGCATTTCCTACTGTACCGACACCGCTTGCATTCTCTATTTCTCCAACATTACGTGGATGCTGGAAATGATCCATTACTTTCTCACTATACATCTTTTTTTCCTCCTGGCAAGTGTTTTAATCAAATTTTTTATTTTTTTTAACTATTCAGCAGGCACTATTCCGCGAGGTGTTTTTTGTGAACGTAGTTCACAGAAAACCCGAGAATGTCGGCGCGAAATCATGCAAAGCATGATTTCTGTGCATCGCGAAACGTGTAACTGTGAAGGTACTGAACAGTTACTGTTTTTTTATAAAATCTTCATATAATGGAGACATTGATCGCAGGTAAGCTACGATTTCTTTCAGCTTATCTACTACAAAATCAGCATCTTCCATGGTAGTCTCCTCGCTTAAGGTCATACGCAGGGAACCATGTGCAATCTCATGTGGGAGTCCGATAGCCAGAAGTACATGGGACGGATCCAGGGAGCCTGATGTGCAGGCGGAACCGCTGGATGCACAGATGCCATAATTGTCAAGCATAAGCAACATGGACTCTCCTTCGATGAACTGGAAGCTTACATTTACATTATTCGGAAGACGTTTGGTGCGGTCACCATTTAATTTCACATACGGAATCTCTTTCAGGATTCTTTCAATGAAATGATCTCTTACCTGAATCTCTTTGTCTGTACGTTCTTTCATAGTGCGGACTGCACGATCTGCAGCAACGCCGTAACCTACGATTCCAGGAACATTCTCTGTACCTGCGCGGCGCTTTCTCTCCTGCGCTCCACCATGTACAAAGGAACGTATCTTAACACCCTTGCGGATATAAAGGAAACCGATTCCCTTCGGTCCATTCAGCTTATGTCCACTGGAGCTGAGCATATCAATTCCTAACTCATCTACATTGATCGGCACCTGTCCAAAAGCCTGTACTGCATCTGTGTGGAAAAGGATGCCATGCTCTTTGGCAATTGCACCGATTTCCTTGATCGGCTGGATAGATCCGATCTCATTGTTCGCAAACATAACAGAAATCAGAATCGTCTCTGGTGTAATAGCTTTCTCAAGCTCGTCAAGCTTCACAATACCATTCTCATCTACATCCAGATAAGTGATCTTCGCTCCGCGCTCTTTCTCAAGATATTCGCAGGTGTGAAGGATTGCATGATGCTCGATCTTGGTTGTGATGATGTGGTTTCCTTTGGATTTATATGCTTCAAAGGTGGCTTTCAGTGCCCAGTTATCAGACTCTGAACCGCCAGCTGTGAAATAGATTTCTTCTTTCTTGGCACCAAGTACATCTGCGATCTGGCCTCTTGCCTTGCTGACGCCTTCTTTGCTCTTGGATGCGAAGTCGTAAATGCTGGATGGATTTCCATACATTTCGGTAAAATAAGGAAGCATTGCTTCTACTACTTCCGGAGCGGTCTTGGTAGTAGCCGCATTATCCAGATATATCATTTTTCCCATTTTTCTTCCTCCTGGTTTATTGGTATCAATTCGATATGAAAGACTCCCGGGAAAGGGTTATTTCATCTATCTCCTTAGGTACTTTTCTATTTCCTAGTATTTCGCTTGGATTTCTATCCCACTTTACCAGATAATAACAGTTCTGTCAAGGCACATTTACAGCATAAACTAATTAAAAGGATGAAGAGGATAGGCGGATTCTTATGTCTGACAAACTTTTTATCAGAGGAACCCTGATTCTTACTCTTACCGGCCTTGTCAGCCGCCTGATGGGTTTCTTCTATAGAATATTCTTATCTCATACTATTGGTGCACAGGGAGTGGGAATTTACCAGCTTACGCTTCCGGTTCACGCAATCGTACTGGCAGCCTGCTGTATGGGCATTCAGGCTGCTATTTCCAGGCTGTGTGCCTCTTTCACTGCCCTTGGAAAAGAAAAAGAGTCCAGAGATGCGTTGCTTCTTGGAACATTTCTTTCGATGGCACTTTGCGGACTTTTATCTTTTCTGGTCTATTGGAATGCAGATTTTGTGGCTTCTGTTTTGTTAAAAGAGCCGCGTACTGCGGTTCTGCTTCGTATTCTTGCCTTTAGTTTTCCTTTTTCAGCCTTGCATTCATGCGTAAACAGCTTTTATTATGCCAGAAAAACGACTGGAATTCCAGCTTTTATCCTGCTTCTTGAGCAGACCTCCCGGATCGGCAGCACTTACGTGATCTACCTGATTCTGATTTCCCAGAAAAAAGAGATTACCCCTGTAATAGCGGCCGGAGGCGCACTTTTCAGTGAGCTTACAGCCACTGCAGCATGTATGCTGGCGCTTGGACTGGATTTTTCCAGAGAAAATTACAAACCAGTCACCGGACTGTTTCGACGTATTTTACGAGTATTTTTCTGTATGAGCAAAGGTGCTCACAGAGATTCACCTTCTGCTGTAAAATATATTTCACATATACAACCAGCTTTTGTCAAAAACAATACTGCCACTTCCTTAAATTCTCTTATAAAAGAAATCGCCCAGATTGCAGTTCCCTGCTCTGTAAACCGGCTGCTGCTTACCTTGCTCTCTGGCATTGAGATGGTTCTTATTCCCCAAAGACTGCTTCTTTCTGGAATAAATCAGACTGATTCCCTGTCTGTTTACGGGATTTTTACCGGAATGGCGCTGCCGCTGATTCTTTTCCCGGCAACACTGACAAATTCTGCCTCTGTTATGCTGATGCCTTCTGTGGCTGGTTTACAGGCCCTCGGTCATGAAAAAAAAATCCGTCATATGATCCGCCGCACCTGCGAAAACTGCTTTTTCTTCGGAGGCTTCTGTACATTCTTTTTCTTTATTTTCGGAAAATCACTGGGAAATTTTCTTTTTCACAGTGAAACTGCGGGGATTTACATAAGGACGTTGGCTTTTATCTGCCCTTTTCTTTATACAAATACTGCACTGGAAAGTATTCTGAACGGTCTCGGACGCCCGGATGCCTGCCTTTTTCACAATATTGCAGGAGTGTGTATCCGAATTGGATTTGTTTTCTTTTCCATTCCTGTGCTTGGAATCCGTGGATATTTTTACGGAATGCTCCTTTCCCAACTGATTCTCACCTTGCTTCATTTCATTTATCTAAACAGGCTAGAACATGTTTGAAAAAGGCTTCCCGCAATTTGCCTATCGACATTTTTTCCATCATGGTCTATAATAGTGAATCGAAAGCAAATTTGGCCGATAAAAGGAGAAAATACCATGGGATTTGAATTCATCAAAAAGCTTCCAACCCCCGACGAGATCCGCAATCAATATCCCATTGATGCAAAGATCAAGGCACTGAAAGAGAAACGTGATCAGGAAATCCGTGACGTATTCACCGGAAAATCCGATAAATTTCTTGCAATCATTGGTCCCTGTTCTGCAGATAATGAAGATGCTGTATGCGACTATCTGCTGAGACTTCGTAAAGTTCAGGACAAGATCGCGGATAAAGTTTTAATCATTCCTCGTGTTTATACAAATAAACCCCGTACTACCGGAGAGGGTTATAAAGGAATGGTTCACCAGCCAGATCCGGAGAAAAAACCTAATATGCTTGCCGGTCTTGTTGCCATCCGTAAAATGCACATCCACGCTATTGAGGAAAGCGGATTTACCTGTGCAGACGAGATGCTTTACCCAGAGAACTGGCGTTACCTTTCCGATCTTCTTTCCTATGTTGCTGTAGGAGCACGTTCTGTTGAGGATCAGCAGCACCGTCTCACTGTCAGCGGTATGGATGTTCCGGCGGGAATGAAGAATCCTACAAGTGGTGACTTCAGTGTTATGCTGAACTCTGTTGTTGCAGCTCAGGGCAGCCATACATTTATCTACAGAGGATGGGAAGTTGTAACTACTGGAAATGAGTTGACACATACCATTCTTCGTGGTGCTGTAAACAAACACGGAGAGGCTATTCCGAACTACCATTACGAAGATCTTCGTCTTCTTTTCGAGAAATATTCCGCTAAGAACCTGAAGAACATGGCTACCATCGTGGATACCAACCATTCCAACTCCAACAAGCAGTATGAGCAGCAGATCCGTATTGCCAAAGAAGTTCTTCACAGCCGTCAGGTTGATTCTGATGTTCGTGGGCTGGTAAAGGGTCTTATGATCGAAAGCTACATTGAGCCAGGCAATCAGAAGATCGGACCAAACCATGTATATGGTAAATCCATTACAGATGCTTGTCTTGGATGGGAAGAATCTGAGAAGCTGCTTTATACAATCGCTGAGATGTGCTAGCGCCTGTTTGAAAAATCATTTCCGCAATCTACACGCCCCACTTTGCGGTATATTTTCAAAAATAAAATTTATTTATCTCCTGTATTCTGATTTCGGAATGCGGGAGATTTTTCAGACACGCTCTAATATCTTTCGATAGAATTTTCGGTCAAACATTTTTATAATACAAGAAAGAATCTTACTTTGCAGAATTTTCATTACATAAAAAAGAATCCTGCTTGCAGGCTTCTCCGCCTGCGGCGGGTCGCCTCGAGCGACAACTACCTTTCCGCCGCAGTGCGATCCTGCCCGGTAGGGCTTTTTATGTAATAGGAAATTCCAACGGAATTTCCTATTACATAAAAAACTGCCCACAGGTCTCTCCCATGGACAGTTATCATCTTATTCGATCTTCTCAATGTCTTGGATGTGCTTTCATATACACATCTCGCATCCGGTTAATATTCATGCTTAAATATACCTGAGTCGTAGAAATATCGGAATGTCCCAGCATTTCCTGGACGCTTCGGATGTCTGCTCCATTCTGCAGCATATGTACTGCAAAAGAATGTCTCAATGTATGTGGCGTAATATCTCTGTGAATTCCAGCCTCCTGGGCATAGCCTTTCAGCATTTTCCAGAATCCCTGACGGCTCATGGCCTTACCGGAGCAATTTGTGAACAGCGCATGCTCTGAATCATCTTTCACAAATACCTTACGTCCCTCTTCAAGATAAAGATTCAACGCTTCCTTGCTTACATTTCCAATCGGAATGATACGCTCTTTATTCTCCTGGCAAACCACATAGCCAAGCTGAAGGTTTACATCTGTGGTCTCCAGATGGATCAGTTCGCTGACACGCATACCAGTGGCATATAAAAGCTCTAACATAGCCTTATCCCGAATTCCCTTAGGCGTAGTCAGATCTGGCTGCTTCAAAAGATCGTCAACTTCCTGAATACTGAGAATCTCCGGAAGCTTCTTCTCTACCTTTGGAGATTTCAGATTATCTGTGGGGTTCTCTTCCATCTTCCTAAGTGCAAACATGTGTTGAAAAAAAGCACGCATGGAAGCAACACTTCTTGAAATAGTGGATGACGCGAAGTTCTCTTTCTCCATATAATCCATGTATCCCATAAGATCAAATTCACGGACATCTTCCGCTTTCATAATCCCCTTCATTTCCAGGTATGCAGCCATCTTGTTCAGATCCCGCTGATAGGAAACCTCTGTATTCTGGGATGTTTTTTTCGTATTATGTAAGTATTCAATAAACTCGCGTATTTCCTGTTCCATATTGTTTACTTCCTGTCTCTTTTGTTATAAATTCATTTCATATAGTCCATGATCATACTGCTTTAGACCATGTTTGAAAAAGATTCTGGAGCGTGTTTGAAAAAGGCTTTCTGTAAGATGTGCGTCACAATTTGTGGGAGATTTCGCCCGGAATTCCTATTGTCCATTGCATTTGCTCTTTCACGCTTTATTGCAGGAACGGGCTACCTCCCCACAATAACTGATCTTAAAATGTATTTGTATTATACTTTGTAATTGACATAAAATCAAACCTTTTTTTCGGCCAAAAATCGTATAAAAACAAGCTTTTTTTGCCCATTTTACAAAATAGCGTCGCTTTTATGGTAACCAATACTATATCTTGTATTTTTCATATTATTCTCATTCAAAAAATTTCGAAAAATCCAGAATTTTGTTTAAAATCCATGGATTTACACGCCATTCCAAAAGAATTCCCACACCGTATAAAGCTGTATATAAGAGCACTTTCAGGAGATAAGCGCTTACTTTCTGTGGAAAAATTCCATGATTGCGCCAGATTCCCATAGATTCCCTGTAGACCATCTGATACACCGAATCCCATAATGGCAGATAGATCAGATAATGCGGAAAAAGAAGTGCTACGGCAACTGCGCCTCCGGTAAGTCCGAACTGCAGAATAGACATGGAAAATACGATTCCCAGTCCAATTCCGGTAAAAAGCATCGCCATAATTGCCATAGGGACTCCAAATACAGTAAAACCACAGATTAGAGAAAGGAAAAAAATCCCACCGCGCATCCAGAGAATCTGCAAAAGATAATCGATTCCTCCTGCTTCTGTTTTCCCATAGGTTTCCAAAAGGTACACTGCGGAAAATGCCTGCTGCTTCCAGGAAAAACGGTATATAAAGTTCGGGATCAGCATTCCTGCAAGAAATCCTGCAAGCAGCAAAGTCAGTCCTGGAAAAAAACTTTTCTTTTTGATACTGAGTAAATTTTCCATATATTCACCCTGTACCATTGTACGCAAGCGATGATTTGATTATGAATTACATAAAAAAATTCTTTTTGATTTTCCATGAATCAGCCCATGCAAGCATAGCTCGTTCATGGCTGCCGTCCGGGACTTTCATAATAAAAACCGCCTCCGCATCCTTCATATAGTATGAAAAATGCGGAAGCGGTTTCTTAATATTTCTTAATGTAAATTAACTCCGATTATTTGGCATAATCAACAGCTCTGCTCTCGCGGATCACATTGACTTTGATCTGACCCGGATACTCAAGCTCAGCCTCAATCTGCTTCGCTATGTCTCTTGCGAGAAGTACCATCTCAGAATCATTCACATGCTCAGGAACTACCATAACACGGATTTCTCTACCAGCCTGGATTGCAAAGGATTTCTCAACCCCCTTGAACTGATTGGTAATATCCTCAAGCTGCTTCAGTCTGTTGGTATAAGTCTCCAGTGTCTCTCTTCTGGCACCTGGACGCGCCGCGGAAATCGCATCTGCTGCCTGCACGATACAGGCAATAAGGCTCTCTGGCTCCACATCACCGTGGTGTGCTGCTACCGCATTGATCACAATAGGTGATTCCTTATATTTCTTACAAAGGTTTACACCAATCTCAATATGGGATCCCTCAACTTCATGGTCAATAGATTTACCGATATCATGAAGCAGACCGGCACGTTTCGCCATGCGCACGTCTACACCAATTTCACCGGCAAGCAGACCGGAAAGCTGTGCTACTTCAATAGAATGCTTCAGCGCATTCTGTCCATAACTTGAACGGAATTTCATACGTCCAAGAAGTTTCAGAAGCTCTGGATGAATACCATGAACTCCAACATCCATAGCTGCATTCTCGCCATCCTCGCGGATCTGAGTTTCAACTTCTTTCTGTGCCTTCTCAACCATTTCCTCGATTCTGGCCGGATGGATACGTCCATCTACGATCAGTTTCTCAAGTGCTACTCTTGCCACTTCACGTCTGATAGGATCAAATGATGAGAGAACTACTGCCTCAGGAGTATCATCAATGATAAGGTCTACACCTGTCAGGGTCTCCATAGTACGGATATTACGTCCCTCACGTCCGATAATACGTCCCTTCATCTCATCGCTTGGAAGCTGCACTACGGAAATAGTAGTCTCGGCAACATGGTCTACCGCACATTTCTGAATGGCATTTACCACATATTCCTTGGCTTTCTTTCCTGCCTCTTCCTTCGCCTGGCTCTCAAGTTCCTTGTAAAGTCTGGCAACATCAACTTTAACATCGTCTTCCACAGATCTGAGCAATTCTTCTTTTGCCTGTTCGGAGGTCAGACCGGAAACACGTTCCAGTTCCTGTACTCCTTTCAGCTCGAGTTCATCTACTCTCTTTTCTTTCTTCTGCAATTCAGCAAATCTCGCTGTGCACTCTGCCTCGCGCTTCTCAACTGCTTCAGCTTTCTTATCAACGGTTTCTTCCTTCGATAAGACACGCTTCTCATATTTCTGCAGTTCGTTTCTACGTTCCTTGGTTTCCTTCTCCAGTTCGTTCTTTGTACGGAGAGATTCTTCCTTTACTTCCAATAAAGTTTCACGTTTCTTTGTTTCGGCCGCTTTTAAGGCTTCATCAATGATGCCTCTGGCCTTTTCTTCAGCTGACCCAATCGTTTCTGCGTCTTTCTTAACTTTGTTATCCACAGAAACTTTACTAGTAATAGGAACTGCAATCAGTAGAGTGGCTACTACAGCGACAACTGCAACAATAATTGTTGTCACAGGAGCACCTCCTCAATATTTAGTTTTCATTGTGCAATCACAACAATACAAGTTTATCTTTTTTTTAGAATTATGTCAAGTTTTTCTACACAAAAACAAAATTTAAATTTCCAAAGAAACGTCTAGCGTTACTGTTCACTCCGCGACCAGTAACACGCTTCGCGATGCACAGAAAGAATCCGGCAATTTATCAATAGCTTCTCTCACAGGTAATATTCATGTCTTCCAGCACGTGGGAAATATCTCCATAGGAAAAACCTCTTCGAAGAAGAAATCCCTGGAGGCGGCGCATCCCCTTCTCGTCCAGGGCAGTACCAGGCTGACACTTTTTCTCTACTGTAGTTCGGAGAATGGCCAGTTCATCTGGCTCTTCAATCTCTGCTGCCTCTTCCCAGGCTGCAAGGGCAGTCTCGCGGTCAATTCCTTTCCCTGAAAGCTCCTGGAGAATCTTCTGACGGCTCTTGGTTCCCATGCGGAAGGAAATATAATTCATGGCATAGCGGTAATCGTTCAGATACCCATAGGAACGCACATAGTTCATGGCATCCTCTGTGGCTTCTGCTGAAAAGCCTGCCTGACGCAGCCGGTCAGACAGGCCTTTCTCTGTACGGTCCATATGCTCCAGAAGAAGCATTGCCTTTCTTCTGGCATTCTTTTGCTCTTCAGGTGTAACCGCCATATTTTATTCCTCTTCTGCTGCCGGAGCGTCAGATTCTGGTGTAGTTTCTTCTTGCTTCACATCCAGCTGCTCTTCCTCCTCACCTGGAAGAAGGTGATAATGGATACGAACCTTGCGTTCAATCTCATCGCAGATGTCCGGATGCTCTTTCAGGAACAGCTTGGCATTCTCACGTCCCTGGCCGATCTTATTTCCTTCGTATGCATACCATGCACCGCTCTTATTCACAATGGAATTCTCAGCAGCAAGATCAAGGATATCCCCTTCCTTGGAGATGCCGGTACCAAACATAATATCAAACTCAGCCTGCTTAAATGGCGGAGCAACCTTATTCTTAACAACCTTGATCCTGGTGTGGTTTCCAACCATCTCGCCGCCCTGCTTCAATGTCTCTACACGGCGTACATCAAGACGTATGGATGAATAGAACTTAAGGGCACGTCCACCAGTAGTTGTCTCCGGGTTACCAAACATAACACCAACCTTCTCACGGAGCTGGTTGATAAAGATCACAACGCAGTTAGACTTACTGATAATAGCGGTCAGCTTACGAAGTGCCTGTGACATCAGACGTGCCTGCAAACCTACATGACTGTCTCCCATGTCACCATCAATCTCTGCCTTGGGAACCAGAGCTGCAACGGAATCCACGATGATAATGTCAACTGCACCGGAACGAACCATGGTCTCTGTAATCTCCAGAGCCTGCTCACCATTATCCGGCTGGGAAATGTAAAGATTATCAATATCTACGCCGATGTTCTTCGCATATACAGGGTCAAGAGCATGCTCGGCATCGATAAAACCGGCAATTCCGCCTCTTTTCTGAACCTCGGCTACCATATGTAATGCAACAGTGGTCTTACCACTGGACTCTGGTCCGTAGATTTCTATAATACGTCCCTTCGGCACACCGCCTACCCCAAGTGCAATGTCAAGGCTCAGGGAACCGGTAGGAACAGTCTCCACCTGCATATTGGCACTGGACTCACCCAGTTTCATTACAGAGCCCTTGCCATATTGCTTCTCAATATGTCCAAGAGCCGCTTCCAGCGCTTTCTTCTTCTCTTCATTTATCATTATTCCGATCTCCTATTCTTAATAATCAGACAAGTCCGTAGTAATTTCTGTAATCATTAACCGGACTGTATAACCTGTTACCATTCACAAAAGGCACCTGGCAGAACCTTATCCGTGAACAGCAGCCAGGATCTGTTACTGTTCACTCCGTTCACAGTAACGCGCTTCGCGATGCACAGAAATCATGCAAAGCATGATTTCGCGCCGCAATTCTCGGGTTTTCTGTGAACTTTGTTCACAAAAACACCTCGCGGAACATTACCAGTGAACAGCAGCCAGGATCTTCTTGCTTGCGCAAATACGAACCTATGTTCGTTTCTCTGTAGTACATACTATCTTAAATCAGTTCACTTGTCAAGCCCCTACTCGCCATATAATAATTTTATTTTTCACGTTAAGCCAAACGAACTGTAAAGTTATTTTCACCGGTGGAATCATCCCGGAATACGGGTGTGAAATTCTTGTATACCCGGAGACAGACAAAACTCCGGTAAATTTGAAATGAATCGTATACGACTTTTATATTGTCGTTTTCCTGTCAGTAATTCTACTATATAGCAAAACATCCGGAATTACAAGAATTATTTCCTGCAACCCGGATGTTATTTACTATCCCATTACTGTTCACTCCGTGACCAGTAACACTAGCCCCTCTTATCCCTGGCTAAGCACGCTTCTGACATGATCCACTTCTTCCCTTGTTGCCTGAGCTGCCGGCACATAATAGCCTCTTGCACGGGCAATCTGGTAAATCTCCTCCTGGGACATCTCGCACTGATTTCTCATCTGTTTTAAGGTTTGTTTCAGCTGAGGATTCTCTGTCTGAGGGATCATCTCCCCATAACGGGTCAGTTCACCGTTAATTCCGGCAAGGGTATCTGCTACCATCACTTTTTCATTCATCTGCGGCACCTCCTACTGTAAATACTGCATAAGCTGATTTTTGCAGTCCACTGCCGACTGAGCAGACTTCTGGAAAAACTGTTTTACCTGGGCATCTGTAGCCTTACTTGCATACTCCTCCATTTTACAATGGGTGGTGTCAAATCCGCCGATCAGGTGACGTAAATTCTGTAGATCCAGTTCTGAAATTTGGTTCATATAACCTGCCTCCTGTTAAAATATGTTACTGTTCACTCCGTTCACAGCAACGCGCTTCGCGATGCACAGAAATCATGCATTTGCATGATTTCTCGCCGCACTTCTCGGGTTTTCTGTGAACTACGTTCACAAAAAACACCTCGCGGAATGTTACCAGTGAACAGTAACTAAAATATTTCTGTAGCGAAAACCAACAGTATGGAACCTTTGTTTTCGACAGCCTTCAAATGTCCATATATACAAAATACAGGAGAAAATTAATCTCTCCTGTATCCTGAGGCGGACACTTTACAGAAAGTAGTATGTCCGAATTTCATCTTATTATGTACCGTATATATTATGTACCATATATATCTATATCCGTACTTTAAATGGCATATTTCTTACAGAATCCTTATTCCCCGATCAGCCAGTTGTACATCTCTTCATACTGACGTGCGGAATTACTCCATGAGAAATCCTTTGCCATAGCCCGGTCTACCATCTTATTCCATTCGCGCTTCTTGTCATAGTAAATGTGCTCTGCATAGCGGATCGTGGAAAGCATCTCATGTGCATTGTAATTGCTGAATGAAAATCCGGTTCCGGTTCCTTCGAATTCATTGTAAGGCTCTACCGTATCCTTCAGACCACCTGTCTCTCTGACGATTGGAAGAGTACCATAACGAAGGCTCATCAGCTGGCTCAGACCGCATGGCTCAAACAATGACGGCATCAGAAATGCATCAGAAGCTGCATAGATTCTGTGAGACATGCTCTCATCGTAATAAATCTGTGCAGAAACCTTGCCATGATATTTCCAGTCAAAGTGACGGAACATATTCTCATAGCGCTCATCTCCTGTGCCAAGAGCTACAATCTGTACACTATCCTGACAAAGCTCGTCCATGATATAAGCGATCAGGTCAAATCCCTTCTGATCTGTCAGACGGGAAACAATACCGATCATCATAGCCTTCGGATCCTGCTCAAGTCCTAAATCTTTCTGTAGCTGGATCTTATTCTTAACCTTCTCCTTACGGAAAGTGGTAGCATTATAACGAGCTGACAGATTAATATCTGTCTCCGGATTAAAATCATTATAATCAATACCATTTACAATACCACGCAGACTGTTGGAGCGTGCACGGAGCAGTCCGTCCAGACCTTCGCCATAGAACGGTGTCTTGATCTCATCTGCATATGTATTACTTACTGTAGTAACAGCATCTGCAAATACAATACCACCCTTCAGGAAGTTGCCATCCTTGTATGCTTCCAGCTTATCCGGTGTAAAATAGTAATCGGAAAGTCCTGTAAGCTCCTTGATCGTCTTCACATCATATACACCCTGGAATTTCAGGTTATGTATGGTCATGATGGTCTTAATTCCCCAGAAGAACTGATTCTGCTGGAAGCTGTCGTGCAGATAAACCGGAACAAGACCTGTCTGCCAGTCATGGCAGTGAATAATGTCCGGGCGGAAATCAATTACCGGAAGTACGGAAAGCACTGCCTTGGAGAAGAATGCAAATTTCTCCAGATCCCACGGAGCACTGTCATATGGCTTCGGTCCACTGAAATAATACTCATTATCTATAAAGTAGAACTTAATGCCATCATACTCCATCTGAAGAATACCTACATAACAGTTCTTGTATCCAAGATCCATGTAGAAGTGTGTGACATATTCCATTTTATCTTTCCATTCCTGCTTCATGCAGGCATATTTCGGTAAGATCACGCGAATATCAAAATAACGTTTATCAAAGCATTTCGGCAGTGAGCCGGCTACATCAGCCAATCCTCCGGTCTTAATAAAAGGCACTGCCTCTGATGTTGCAAAAAGAATTCTTTTCATTCAAAAAACCCTCCTTAGTAATAGCAAATAGCGTTACTGCCACTTAATGCCAGTAACCTGCTTCTGTCTTTTATTATACCCCAAATTCGGCTCATTGGAAAGAACGATTTTTATATTCCAGTCTGATTTTGTCAGCAATCAGTGCAATAAACTCGGAATTGGTAGGTTTTCCTTTCCCATTGCTCACTGTATAGCCAAACAGCTGGTCAATGGTATCCATTTTTCCACGGCTCCATGCAACTTCAATGGCATGTCGGATAGCCCGCTCCACGCGGCTTGGCGTTGTCTGATGGCGTTTGGCTATGGTTGGGTATAAAATTTTTGTAATAGAATTCAGCATTTCCATGTCATTTACGGATAAAATAATAGCATCCCGCAGATACTGATAACCTTTAATATGTGCAGGTACTCCGATTTCATGTATGATATCTGTCACATCCGTTTCCAGATTTCCTGAATTGTAAGTATTTTCCTCTTCCTTTTGTCTTGGACGGTTCATTTCCCTGACGCGTCTCTCTCCCGCCCGGCGGATGTGTTTGATTCGGTTCAGCAGCATTTTGTTGTCAAAAGGCTTCAGCATAAAATAATCTGCTCCAAGATCAAAAGCGTCCTCTGTGATCCGCTCCTGTCCCACTGCCGAAACCACAATAAATGACGGCACTTTTTTCAAATTTTCATCGTGACTGAAGCGCTCCATCACTGAAAGTCCGTCTACTTTTGGCATGATAATATCCAGTACAACCACGTCAGGCTGTTTTTCCTTTATGATGTTACAGATTTCTTCTCCATTATGTGCTTTTCCAACCAGTTTCAGTTCTTCGTCCTGATCAATGATCTTACTCAGTACCTCCACCATTTTCTCATTATCGTCCGCAATTGCCACATTCAATTTTTCCATGAGGCCATTCTCCTTCTACTATTTTGAAAATTCTCCGGCAATCCACAGCCGGAAAGTTGCTATATTTCTGATATCAGGAAGCAAACGCGTTTTTCTTCCCAATATCTTCCTATCACCTGTACAAAACAGCAGGGCCCTGTTTGCTCTTGCACATTTTTCAGAAAAATTTTCCTTTGCTGTAACAACGTCTATTATAGTGGAACTGCCATGGGGAAATCAAGCCGAAACTGCCGTTTTTACTGCATTTTCGTTCGATTAGTTTCGAGCTTTTTTGCGTCTTTTAACGACAATAATTTCATTTTTTCTGAGGGGATTTTTATATTAAGACAGCGTTTTACACCGACTCTCAATTTAACACAGTTTATTTTTTTCGCGTTTTATGATTGAAAGATATGGAACAGGTTCATAAAAATACAAGAGTGAAATCATGATTTTTCTCCATACTAGTACAGTGAAAATTAAGTTTCTGCTATATTGACACAGTATATGAAAAATCAGACAAGTCACTATAGCGGTTACTTAATATTTGCTGTACCAGCACAGTGAAAAACAAAAGAAAAGGATGTGAAAACATGTACCAGAAACGAAAATACAAACATTTTATCCTGCTCTGTCTTGTCCTTGACCTTCTGACAATGGTATTTCTGGGATATCGTTATCTGGACCGGAAAATTCCGGATGAAATACACATTGACAAAAATTCAGGACTTGACCTTTCCCAGATTTCCAATCTTCCTTTTGTATCTTTCGGAGATACAATCACTGCTTCCGGGGAAGGCAGCTACCAACTGCCTTGCAGACTTTTTGGAAAAATAGCTTTCAAGAATATTAAAGTGAAACCAACAGAGGCAGACACCATTCTGGTCAGCGGCAGCACAGTGGGGATTTACATGGAAACAGACGGAGTTCTTGTGATCGACACCGGAGAAATCCTTTCTAAAAATGGGCAGATGCAGGATCCGGCAAAAAATATTTTAAAGCCTGGCGATTATATTGTTGCACTAAATGAGCAGAAAATATCCTGCAAGCAGGATTTAATTAACGATCTGGAAACTATTGATGGAAAGCCTGTTACGGTAAGCGTGCGAAGAAATAACAGTACCATTCCGGTCTCTCTCTCCCCGGCACAGGATGCTTCCGGAAAGTACAAGCTTGGAATCTGGGTCCGGGATGACACCCAGGGAATCGGAACCCTTACCTATGTAACAAAAGACGGAAATTTCGGTGCTCTTGGCCATGGAATCAGCGATATCGACACAGGAAATCTTTTGTCAATAAAGGGAGGAAATCTTTACTGTGCCCAGATCCTCGGAGTGCAAAAAGGAGAAAAAGGAAGTCCCGGAGAACTTTCCGGGCTGATCCGTTACAGAAATGACAATGTGATCGGACAGATTCGTGTAAATAGTTCAAATGGAATTTACGGCAGTTTCACCAGCAGTTCTGGCAATAATATTACAGAGCTCCAGGCCGCAGCTTCTGCTTCAGATGATACGGTCAATGCTTCTGAAAGCTTTAACCAGTCCAAAACTTCTTTCTGGGATTTTGCAGACAGTTTTTCCGAAAATGATTCTCTGCCAATTTCCCTCCGCCAGATGAAAATCGGCTACAAACAGGAAGTACAGACCGGTCCGGCTTCCATTCTGTGTGATGTAGGTAATGGAGTAAAAGAATACGATGCAGAAATCACCAGAATCGACATGAACCACGAGGACACTAACAAAAGTTTCGTCATCCATATCACCGATCAGCGGCTTCTTAACACCACCGGCGGCATTGTCCAGGGCATGTCAGGCAGTCCCATCCTGCAAAATGGAAAAGTAATCGGTGCGGTAACCCACGTTTTTGTCCAGGATGCGGCAAGTGGGTATGGAATTTTTATTGAAAACATGCTGGAGCGTGTCTGAAAAAGGCTTTCTGCAAGATGTGCGTCACAATTTGTGGGAGATTTTGCCCGGATGAGGGCGCCGTAGCGGACTACGGCAACTGAATTCGGGCAAAATATACCGCAAAGTGGAGCGTGCAGATTGCGGGAATGATTTTTCAGACTCGCTCCGGAGCCTGCCTGAAAAAGCTTCTGATATACTCAGAAATCCCCTGTCAGACAGGAGCCTGTCTCACAGAGGATTTCAACTTACATGTTTGAAAACTCATTTTCTCAATCTACAAAAAGGAATTATGCCTTGCACTCCCTGGCCAGTTTTTTCATCTCCCTTGCATTTTCCAGCACAGCGCCAGTGATCTGGGCACCCCCAAGAAGACGGGCCAGTTCGCGGATGGAGGCTTCTTCATCAAGGGGATGGATCTGAGTGGTGGTCTTGGTGCCTTCAACCTGCTTCTCGATCTCAAAATGGGAATCTGCCATGGCTGCGATCTGGGGAAGATGGGTAATGCAGAGCACCTGATGATGATGCCCGATCACTGCCATTTTCTCAGAAACCTTCTGAGCAGTACGTCCACTGATTCCCGTATCTATTTCATCAAAAATCAATGTTTCGATCTGGTCACGGTCTGCCAGGATTGCCTTCAGTGCAAGCATAATTCTGGAAAGCTCACCGCCGGATACGATTTTACCAAGGGGCTTCAGACTTTCTCCCGGATTTGTAGAAATTTCATACTGAATTTCATCATAACCATTCTCTGTAAAACTGCTTCTTCTGGAAAACGTGATGGCAAACTGTACATCCAGGAAATTTAAGTCTTTTAATCCCTGAATTACCTTTTCCTCCAGCTGATGGCTGTATTCTTTACGAATTTCCGAAAGACGGCTGCAGGCTGTTTCCAGCTTTTTCTCTGCCTTTTTCAGTTCTTCCCTGGCATCCTCAAAAATTTCTTCATACTTCTGAAGTTTGTTCAGCTTTTCCTGCTGTTTTTTCTGGTATTCCTGGATTTCTTCGATACGCTGACCGTATTTGGCTTTCAGACCATTGAGCAGATCCAGGCGGCGCTCTGTCTCATAAAATACGGATTCATCAAAAGTCATGTCATCCATATAGGAGGACAGCTCCCTGTTAAAATCATTGAGAAGTCCGTCCACTTCGCTTAAGGTCTGGGAAAGGGATTCCAGCTGTTCATCGTACTCTGTCACTCTGGAAAGCTCCCGAAGAGCCTCTCCCACTGCTTCCCCGGCTCCCTGTCCGTCATATCCGGTAAGGGCATGGGCACTTTGCAGGGAATCGATAATTCTGCGTCCATTGGAGAGCTTTCGATACTGCTTTTCCAATTCTTCGTCTTCTCCTGGAACCAGAGATGCTTTCTCAATCTCATTGATCTCAAATTCCAGAAAAGCCATTTCCCGATTCTTCTGCTCTTCGTCCATATCAAGGGATTTCAGTTCTGCCTGACATTTCTTATATTCCTGATAGGCAGCTTTCACCTTCTCTTTTTCCGGAAAGATTTTCTCACGGCCATAAGCGTCCAGGATTTCCAGCTGTTTCTCCTCATAGAGAAGGGACTGGTGCTCATGCTGCCCGTGAATGTCAAGAAGACAGGCTGCAGCGGCCTTCATCTGGCTGACAGTGCTTGTCTCCCCATTTATCTTATTAATGCTCCTGCCGTCCATGATTTTTCTTGACATGAGGATCTGTCCGTCCTCCGGATAAATATCAAGTGCGGCAAGTGCTTCTTTTGCTTTCGTATTTTCAACCTGAAATAAAAGCTCTACCAGTGCATAGGGCGCATTTTCCCTGATCATGCTTCTGGATGTCTTTCCTCCCAGGATCAGCTGCATGGAACCGAGAAGAATGGACTTACCGGCACCAGTCTCACCGGTGAGGATATTCAGCCCTGGTCCGAATTCCACTTCAATTTCATCTATGAGTGCAAGGTTTTTTACGTGTAAATGTACTAACAAGGTTGACCTCCTTACGTTACTGTATATTCAAATGGACAGTAACTCCTTACTCTTTTCTCATACCCTTATAAACAGGCCTAGAGCGTGTTTGAAAAATCATTCCCGCAATCTGCACGCCCCACTTTGCGGGAGATTTCACCCGAATTCGGTTGCCGTAGCCCACTACGGCGCCCTCATCCGGGCGAAATCTCCCACAAATTGTGACGCACATCTTGCAGAAAGCCTTTTTCAAACACGCTCTAAAGCCCATATGTAATGTCAGGCAACGCTATGCTTCAAAGCCACACATGCCCTTCAGATAGTAACAATCGAGCAGGAAATTCCTGCCCGATCCACTTTATGTTCTCAGTCAGCTCTGAAACCCGATTGAAAATTCCGGTCATGCAAACTGTTTCCATTTTTATCTTCTGTTCAAAATACTGCCCAGCTTCTCCATGACACCCTCCGCCAGCTCAGAGCTTTTGCAGGCACACATAATCGTGTCATCTCCTGCAATACAGCCCAGGATTTCCGGCCATTTCAAGGCATCCAGAGCTGTGGCAACTCCCATTGCCATTCCGGTAACTGTTTTGATCACTACCAGATTCTGTCCAACCTCAATGGACACAACCGCATCATTTAACACTCTTGTATACTGGTCCCCAAGCCCTGGCTGTGTATCCTGCAGGATGGCATAGCGGGATTTCCCGTCTTTTCCTGCAACCTTGGTCATTTTCAGTGCACGGATATCTCGTGAAACCGTAGCCTGTGTCACCTTAAAACCGGCTTCATTCAATCTGGCTGCAAGCTCTTCCTGTGTATCTATGTCATATTCTTTTATCAGTTCGATAATTTTCTCATGTCTTGCTAATTTCACTTCTTAACCTCCCCTGCAAAGATTTTCTGCCCTGAAGTCTGTTAAAAAAGGCTGTCACTTACAATACCCCTTTTTCAAACAAGCTCTGAATGAACCTTTGCAACGCATTCTGAAAATGATATTATCAATAAAATTCCCATACTATAATCAATACTTATAATAATATTTGTATTCTGATACATTAATAAGAATCAGCTATCCCTCATTTTTTGTCTCAACACTTCAACAAAACTAAGATGATTCAGCTTCAAAATCCTGGTTTTCACCTCTGCCTTTCGGATCACAATCTTATCTCCTGTGATCATTGGAATTTCAGAATCCCCATCAAAAGAAGCCAGTCCTTTTTCACAATCCTGGTGACGTCCCTCTCCCATTTCCACCGTGATCACATCCTCCGCTGGGAAAACAATGCTTCGGCTGTTCAGAGTGTGTGGCGCGATCGGTGTCATAATCGTCATCTCTCCACTTGGTGAAACAATAGGACCGCCAACAGAAAGGCTGTATCCTGTCGAACCTGTAGGTGTGGAAATAATAATTCCATCAGCGTTATAAGAGTTCAGATATTCGTCATTGACAAAATTTTTAAATCTTACAACACGAAGGGGACCTTCCCTTGCAATTACAATGTCGTTTAAGGCAATATCCTTGCCAATGACCCTGTCTCCCCGGTAAACAGTCCCGGAGAGCATCATTCTCTCTTCCACCTCGTAGACATCCTCCGTAAGCTTGTCAAGAGCCTGGTATACAGACTGCCTGTCCACCTCAGCCAGAAAGCCCAGATTTCCAAGATTGACTCCCAGAAGGGGAATCTGACTGCGCTTCTTATCGTGAGCCGCCTGAATGTCTCTGGCAGCCTGAAGAAGGGTTCCATCACCGCCAAGTACGATAATGCACTGTGTTTCTTCCGGAATCTTTCTTGGATCCGTATAGTGGAACGGACCTGCAGTCTGTCTTCCTGCAAGCTGAACTTCACAGTGTCCGCCTCTTTTTCCAAGATAATCCACTACCCGGTCTGTAAATTCCAGATTTTTATCTTTTTCATTGTTGGTTATAATATAAAACTTATTCATACCAAAGTCCTGTATCTGTTTACTGTCCCCTGTAAGCAACAGCATTCAACTGCATACTATTTTTCTGCCGGTTTATCCAATGCTCCGTGTGCCTGTGCAACCACATCCTCCACTTTCACAGTAAGACTGTCCGGAACCTCCGTTCCCTCCGGTCTTTTCTTCAGATGCAGAAGATATTCAATATTTCCCTCTGGTCCTTTGATCGGAGAAAAAGAAAGATGGCATGGCTCGAGGGAAATACTCATGGCGAAATCCCTCACCTTCTCTATCACTTCCTCGTGTACAGCAGGATCACGGACAACCCCTTTCTTTCCCACCTTTTCCCTGCCAGCCTCAAACTGGGGTTTTATCAGGCAGACGATTTCGCCATCCTCTGTAAGAAGATTTCTCACAGGTCCCAGTACCTTGGTCAGGGAAATAAAGGAAACATCAATAGAGGAAAATGCAGGTTTCTCCTGGATATCCTCCGGTACCACATAGCGAATGTTGGTTTTCTCCATGCACACAACTCTTGGGTCGTTGCGAAGCTTCCAGTCCAGCTGGCCATATCCCACATCAATAGAATATACCTTCACACCGCCATTCTGAAGCATACAGTCTGTAAAACCGCCTGTAGAGGCGCCTACATCCATGCACACCTTCCCCTCAAGACTTACATCAAATTCATTCATTGCTTTTTCAAGCTTCAGGCCGCCGCGGCTTACATATGGAAGGGTGTTTCCTCTGACTTCCACTTTCACCGTTTCAGTAAACATGGAGCCTGCTTTATCTTCCTTCTGACCATCTACATAAACCTGTCCGGCCATGATATATGCTTTTGCTTTTTCTCTGGAAGGTGCAAGAGCGCGCTCCACCAGCATCATATCCAATCGTTTCTTCATTCTCTTATTCCTTCTGAATAGTTACCTGAAATTTTCTTTATCTTCTCTGCAATGGCATTGGCGCTAAGCCCCAGCTGTACCCTAAGACTGTCCACACCTCCATGAGGCACAAAACGATCCGGAATAGCCACTGGCAGCACCTGGATACCAGGATGATGTTCTTCCATATAACCGCATACCTGCTGTCCAAAGCCACCATTTTGCACATTTTCTTCTACTGTTACCACCAGGCTGTGATTCCGCGCCAGCTGATCCAGCAAAGCTGTATCTAATGGCTTTACAAATCTGACATTTACAAAGGTAGAATCAATTCCTTCCTTCTGTAATTCACTGCAGACCTCTGCACAGATCTCCACCATGCTTCCAAGTGCCAGAACTGCTACCTTACAACCGCTGTGAAGGACTTCACTTTTCCCCATCTCCACAGCTGTCTGATATTCCTGCAGCCCCTGATATGCATTACCTCTTGGGTAACGGATTGCTACCGGGCCATCCGCTTTCACAGCAAAGCGAAGCATTTCCTTTAACTCCCAGTCATTCTTCGGTGCCATCACTGTCATTCCAGGCATCATGCTGAGATAGGAAATGTCAAAATTGCCCTGATGTGTCTCACCATCTGCTCCAACAAGACCTGCCCTGTCCACTGCAAAGATCACATGAAGCTTCTGCATGCACACATCGTGAAGCATCTGATCCACAGCTCTTTGCAAAAAGGAGGAATAAATGGCAACCACCGGGACTACTCCGCCAAGTGCCAGTCCGGCTGCAAAGGAAACTGCATGCTCTTCTGCAATTCCCACATCAAAGAACCGGTCTGGAAATCTCTGGGAAAACTTTTTCAGCCCGGTACCATCAGGCATGGCAGCTGTAATGGCAACCAGCTTCTCTTCTTCTGCTGCCACCTGGCACAAAGCATCTGCAAACACATCCGTATAACCCGGACAGACCTTCTTCTGGGTTGGCTTTCCAGTCTTGATGTCAAACGGTCCGATTCCATGAAACATATCCGGATTCTGTCTTGCAGGTTCATAGCCACGTCCCTTTTCTGTAAGAACATGAACCACAACCGGTCCCTTCACACGCTTTGCCTCATTAAAAAGACGCATCATCTGGCGCATATTATGCCCGTCCACCGGTCCAAGATAGGTCAGGCCCATATTTTCAAAGAGCATTCCCGGAATAAAAAGCTGCTTAATGCTGCTTTTCGTCCTTCTCACAGCATCCACCATAGCGGTTCCCACACGGGGAATCTTTTTTACCGCCTTATTCAAGCTCATTTTCATTCCGGTGTATGCTTCTGCAGTACGGATCGCACTGAGATAATTTGACATTCCTCCTACATTTGGAGAGATTGACATATTATTGTCATTTAAAACAATTATAAAATTGGTATCCAATTCGGCTGCATTATTCAGCGCCTCATAAGCCATACCGCCTGTAAGCGCACCATCGCCGATCACAGAAACCACATGATAATTCTCTCCAAGAAGATCCCTTGCATGCACATAACCAAGGCCTGCAGAAATAGAATCTGAGCTATGTCCCGCGTCAAAAGAGTCGCAATTGCTCTCCCCTCTTTTTGGAAAACCACTCAGTCCGCCTTCCTTGCGCAGGGTCTCAAATTCACCTTTTCGTCCGGTGAGGATCTTATGAGTATATGCCTGATGGCCTACATCCCAAATCAGCTTGTCATCTGGAAAATCCAGTACATTATGCAGTGCCAGTGTAAGTTCTACCACTCCAAGATTGGATGCCAGATGTCCTCCTGTCCTGCTGACGGATTCAATCAAAAAGCTTCGTATTTCTTCTGCCAGCTGCGGAAATTCAGCCAGAGGAATTTTGTGAATATCGTTGGGCTTTTTTATTTTATCCAGAATCATTTGTATCCTTCTTTCACTTCCTGCGTCCCACCAGCTCGTTCACCAGAGTAAACAGGAATTCATTTTTCTTATTCAGTCCTTCAAGCAAAGTAACTGCCTCATCTGACAGCTTCTTCACCTGCTGTGATGCTTTCTCAATTCCCATAAGTGTCACATAAGTAGTCTTATGGTTCTTCTCATCACTGTGAATTGGCTTACCCAGCTCTTCCTCGGTGCTGGTCACATCCAGGATATCATCCTGGATCTGGAACGCAAGGCCGATATTTTTTGCTGCCTTTTCTACTATAACAATCTCTTCTTCCGTGGCACCTCCAAGAATTGCGCCTGTCATCACAGAGGCTTCAATAAGTGCAGAAGTCTTATTCTCATAAATATAATCAATCATCTCACGGCTCATAGGCTTGCCGTCATTTTCCACATCCACACTCTGTCCGCCAAGCATTCCGTAAAGCCCGGTCTTATGGGACATTACCTTCAGTGCCTGAATCACATGTGCCTGACAATCTGGTGTATCTGCCTTGTCAAAAGCTGTAAGCATCACTTCATAAGCATAATTGAGAAGTGCCACACCGCTAAGAACCCCCATAGCTTCCCCATAAACTTTATGGGTAGTAAGACGTCCTCTCCGGTAATCGTCATTATCAAGAGCCGGAAGATCATCATGGACCAGTGAATGGGTATGAATCATCTCCATTGCTGCCATAAAAGGATATACCAGCTTCTCTTCTCCTCCAAACAGCCTTAAGGTTTCCAGGATCAGCATAGGGCGAAGGCGCTTTCCTCCTGCCAGAATACTGTAATTCATTGCCTGTGCCATAGTCTTCGCAAAACCTTCCTCTGCAGGAAGATAAGACTGGATCACTTTATTAATTTCTTCTGTTCTTTTCTTTAATTCATCTTGAAAATTCACCAAGGCTACCATCCTCATTCATCTGCAGCATTTTTTTCTCTACGGTATCAAGCTTATCATTGCAATATTTCAGAAGCTCCATTCCCTGTTTATAAAGGCGAAATGAATCTTCCAGGGAGGTCTCACGGTCTTCCAGTCTTCCCGCCAGAACATCCAGCTCTGAAAAAGCCTCCTCCAGAGTTTTCTCTTCTTTTTTCTCATCAGCCATCCTTCCGCACCTCCGTCTTTATTGCTGCACACATTGTGCACAGAAGCCTTCTATTAGCTATGCACGATCTGCATGCTGACTTCATTTTTCACTGTCTGTATCCGCTCCATAACTGCTGGCTTTTGTATTCTGTACAGACGCCTCTATTGTACCATCTGTAACATAAATCAGCAGACCATCCCCTTGTTTTACCTGTGAAACGCTTGTCAATGTCTTTCCTTCCTTATCAGAAACGTAGGAGTAACCCTGATTCAGCTTCCGAAGAGGAGAAAGACCATGAAATCTTTCCAGATAGAGGGACAGTCTGTGTCTTTTATCTTTTATCTTTTGTTCCATGGCAGACTGGATTCGTTCCTGCACATCTGCCGCATACTGCTGACGGTCACGCAGACGGCTCTCCGGATTCAGATACTGAAGACGTGTTCCATATCTTTCCAGTTTTGCCCTGTTTACGTCAATTTTATTCCACACTGCCCGTTCCAGCCGTTCCTGATGCCCTTGCATGGAGTTCAAAAGAGTCCGGCAGTCAAAATAGGCGAGTTCTGCCGCTGCTGAAGGTGTAGGGGCACGAAGATCCGCCACAAAATCCGCGATGGTAAAGTCAGTCTCATGTCCCACTGCAGAAATTACAGGTGTATGGCACTCAAAAATCGCCCTTGCCACCTCTTCTTCGTTAAAAGCCCATAGTTCCTCAATAGAACCACCGCCCCGGCCTACAATGATCACATCCACGCCTGCCTCGTCCAGCATGCGGATACCACGTACAATACTGGCCGCTGCTCCCTCGCCCTGCACAAGTGCCGGGTAAAGAATACTCTGGATAAAAGGATTTCTTCGGGTGGAAACGTTGATAATATCCCGAATCGCAGCACCTGTAGGAGATGTGACAATCCCCACTCTGTGGGCAAATTCCGGTATGGGCTGCTTATACTCCTGTGCAAACATTCCCATATCCTCCAGCTCCTGCTTCAACGCCAGGTATCTTTCATAAAGCGCACCAGCTCCCTCTAAAGTAATCTCCTTCGCATAGAACTGATATGCGCCATCTCTTTCATAAACATCTACTCTGCCCCCGGCTATCACCTTGTCTCCGTCTTTCATGCGGAAAGCAAGACCTTTTCTGGAACCTGCGAACATAACGCATTTCAGTGTGCCGCCTTCGTCCTTCAAGGTAAAATAGATGTGTCCTGTGGAGTGGTATTTACAGTTGGATACCTCTCCCTTTACATAAATATTCTGTAAAAAATAGTCCTGGGTAAACATGTTCTTCACATAGCGGTTTACCTGACCAACAGAATAGACATTATTCATTTTTATTTTCCGGTGCCCTGGAGCTTACATTGCGGTTGACAACTACCACCTTTTTGGAAGGATCCTTTACCTTGAAACCGGACTTCGGTCTTGCAGAGGTCTGTTCTTCTTTCTTAGAAGATGCCTTTCTTGCAGCAACCTTCTTATCCGGGTTGGCAATTTTTCCAAGGATTCCGTTTACGAATGCACCGGACTCTTCAGAACCGAAGCATTTCGCCAGTTCTACAGCCTCATTGATGGCAACTCCTACCGGCACTTCCTCTTTCTCATATTCAAGCTCATACACAGCCAGACGAAGAACTGTCAGATCAACACGGTTCATACGGCTTGTCTTCCATCCCATACTGATGCTGTTCAGCTTCTCATCAAGCTCATCTGTGTGGTTCATAATGTTCATATATTTGCGACTGATATAGTCCCGGTCGCTCTCTTCCAGATTCTCAATATCAGCTAAATATAAAGCCAGCTGCTCTTCCATTTCTTTCTGTGTATTAAACTCGCTGATAAAAAGCAGCTTAAAAATATGTTCTCTCTGTTCCCTTCTTCTCATGTTTCCTCCTACTATCTGTAACTCCCGAAAATCCCTGCAAAGAAATGCCAGCTCACGCAGACATTCATAGAAAAAAAAGGAAAGGTTTACTTTCCTTTTTTCGTTTACTTGCTTTTTTCATTCTCCATATCTACGCTTGCAATATGAATATTGACATCTGCAACCTCAAGTCCTGTCATGTTCTCAATGGCTGCTTTTACTTTCTCCTGAACCTTCTTGCTGGTCTCAAGGATATTCATGCCATATTCAATATTCAGGGTAAGGTCAACGCTTACCACACTGTCAACAATTTCAACCTTAACTCCCTTGGAGAGATTCTTCATTCCAAGCTTGCTTACCAGCTCATTGGTAATATTACCTGCCATGGAGGCAACTCCGTCTACTTCTGTAGCGGCAAGTCCGGCGATAATAGTAACGACCTCATCTGCGATCTGAACCTCACCGATTCCCTCAATATCCTGTATTTTATATGTTGTTCTCTTCTCTGCCATGCTTACAAACCTCCTAGGTTTAATCTGCCGGCTGCCGGAAAATTCGCATCTTTCCACGAGGCCAGCGTCAAATCTGCCTTACGGCGTATTTACACGAAACGGATCATCCCACGCATCTGCGCAGTTCTATTTCTATCCGAGACTTTCTTTAATTATAGCAAAATGCGTCAAAAATGAAAAGAGTTATTTACTGAATTCTGTTAATATTAAATCCGGATTTCTGTCTTCTGTCATGCCCACACTCCATGCATTGATAAACAGAAGCAACGGATTGCCTTTCAGATCTGTAACCTTCTTCATGTCAGAAGTTCCGACGATCTTGTCCACCTGAATCTCATCCTTGTTCGCAATCCATCTGATGTGCTCATATGGCAGATTTTCCAGACGAATTTCCACATTATACTCGTTCTCCAGACGATATTTCAAAACATCAAACTGGAGCACACCAACAACGCCCACAATGATCTCTTCCATATTTCCGTAAAGCTCCTGGAAAATCTGGATGGCACCTTCCTGTGCGATCTGGTTAATTCCCTTTACAAACTGCTTTCTCTTCATGGTATCCAGAAGTCTTACCCTTGCAAAGTGCTCCGGTGCAAATGTAGGAATGCCCTCAAATGCAAATTTTTTTCCAGGCGTACAGATCGTATCTCCAATAGAGAAAATACCGGGATCAAATACACCGATAATATCTCCTGCATAAGCCTCCTCAACTACATGGCGTGACTCAGCCATCATCTGCTGGGGCTGAAGAAGTCTCATCTTCTTATCCCCCTGTACATGATAAACCTCCTGGGAGGCATCGAATTTGCCGGAGCAGATACGCATAAATGCAATTCTGTCACGGTGAGCCTTATTCATATTTGCCTGAATCTTAAATACAAAAGCAGAAAAATCATCGCTCATAGGATCAACAAGACCTGAGTCTGCCATTCTTGGAAGAGGTGACGTAGTCATCTTCAGGAAATGCTCCAGGAAAGTCTCAACACCAAAATTGGTAAGAGCGGATCCAAAGAACACAGGAGTCAGTTCTCCCTTACTTACCATCTCCTGATCGAACTCGGCACTTGCGCCATCCAGAAGCTCGATTTCCTCCAGAAGCTGTTCTTTCTGCTCCGGATCCATAACCTCAAGTGCATGAGGAGAATCCAGATCGATTTCCTCAATAGTTCCCTCCTTGGTACCTTTCTGGGTATCTGTGAAAGTAAGGATCTTATTCGTGTTGCGGTCGTAAACACCGCGGAATTTCTTACCGGAACCGATTGGCCAGTTAATAGGGCAGGTTGCGATTCCAAGCTCTTTTTCGATCTCGTCAAGAAGATCAAAGGTATCGTTGGCATCACGGTCCATTTTATTGATAAAAGTAAAAATAGGAATGTGTCTCATAACGCAGACCTTGAACAGCTTTCTGGTCTGTGCCTCAACACCCTTGGACCCATCGATTACCATAACTGCAGAATCTGCAGCCATCAGGGTACGATAAGTATCCTCTGAGAAATCCTGATGTCCAGGAGTATCCAGAATGTTGATGCAGTAACCGTCATAATGGAACTGCAATACGGAAGAAGTAACGGAAATACCTCTCTCCTTTTCAATTTCCATCCAGTCTGATACTGCATGGCGGGCCGTTGCCTTTCCTTTAACACTACCGGCCAGATTAATGGCTCCGCCATACAGCAGGAATTTCTCAGTCAGAGTAGTCTTACCTGCATCCGGGTGGGAAATGATGGCAAAGGTTCTTCTTTTTTCTATTTCTTTCGTATACTTCGACACGTTTAGCCTCCTATTTGAATTCTCTATTTCAGACACGCTCTAGAGCGTGTATTCTTATATTTTTGCAGCATTCCTATTCTAGTATAAGGACTGCTGCACTGTCAAGGGGGTATATCATGGATTTACTGTAGTATTATCACGGATTTACTGTAGTATCATCATCAATATCCACGGAAGTCTCCAGTGATTCATCTTTATTTACCAGTTCTTCCTCGCTTTCATTTAACGGCGTGATCACAATATTTTCCGGCGCAATTCCCGTTTTTCTTTTCACAATGTCTTCAATCTGAGCCCGTTTTGCATCTGTCAGATCTGCTTCCGGAACCACCACATCTGCCGTTTCTCCGGTAAGGTTTACGATCACATTTTCGAAGCCTTTGGCTTCCAGAAGAAGTTCTGCTGCCGACTCTTTTTCCGTCAGATCCGCCATGGAAACCATGGTGCTCACAGCCTCCTGCTTCTGGTCATCTCCCAGATCCTGGTTGTTAATAATAGCCTGCAGGTCTGCTTTATTCTGGGAACGGATCTGTTCTCTGGAAAGTTTGGCCTGGGCCGCAAAATCAGAAGCCGCAGTAAGTACAGCTTCCCCCGGCGTGCTGGTGGTCTGATCCTGCACATCCGTAAGGCTGCTATCCGCCCCGTTCTCATCCAGAAGGGCTGTTTCATCGGTCAGATCATAGTCTACATCCTCCAGAATACTGCTGCTGTCCGCGCTTGCCTCCTTATTTTTCAGGCCAAGATCTACATCTGCAAAATTCAGGTATCCTGCAACTGCGATCAGAACCGCCAGTGAAGTAATGATTACCTGGTTCTTTTTCAGAATCTTTTTCACTTTACCTCTCCTCATTTCATTTTCATTACTTTAATTTTATGGGCATCCAGCTGAAATAATGCCATAACTCCTTCTACAATATTCCTGGAAACCACAGAATTATCTGCTCCTTCCGCCGCGATCAGCACTCCGGTCACCGCCTGATTTCCGGAATCGTAGAAACTGCTGCTGTCTTTTTCTTCCCCCATCATAAGGAGCACCCGCACTTTTCCCACTCCTTCTGTCTGGGATAAAAGATCTTCCAGTTTTTTCTCCAGAACTGTCCGTTCTGCATCTGTATTTTCCTCAGAAGAAGCTGAAAAAAAGGAACTGCTTTTTACTTCCGGGGAGCTATCCTTTTTATCGGATACCGGAAGTGCAATTACCGTAAGCAGAAGTCCCAGAAGGAGAAGAATCACCCATTGTCTGCTTCCCATTTTTCCAAGCAAGGACTTCACAGTTTTCTTCCCTGATTCCCCAGTTTGCTGCAAGTTCATCTTTTATCCCCCTCTCAAGCTCTCCATCTGGCACCTCCTTCGTCCACAGGCAGGCTTTTAACAGCTCCCCTTCTATATGTACTTTGCATGCCGTCACTTCTATGCCTTTCTTTTTCAAAGATTCCGGAATATTTTTCTCAAGCTGCTCCTCCACACCTTTTTCCAGAAGGCTTTTCTGAAGATTTTCCATATCAAGAGTGAGCCGCTTTTTTTCTTCCTGCTGGTAAAGGCTGGAAAAGCTTTCCGGCAGTGTCTTAGCTTTTTCCAGAATGGAAAGCATGGGAGTGATCAGCATAACCATCAGCAAAAGTCCCATAAAAAAACGCACATAACGCTGATATTTCCCGGTAGGCACCAGATGGATGAGCATAGTCAACAGAATATAAAATATGGCAAGGCATTTGATCCAGCTGTAGATGGCTTCTTTCATAATATATCACTTCCCGCATCCCATTTTGGTCCCATATCTCAGTCATATGCTCAGGTTATTATGGTTCATTTCCGCTTACTGTTACTTTTATCCGCCTACAGACGCCATGAGAACTATAAAGGTAAGCACACACAGAATTTCCGCAGTCAGCATGATCCGCAGAAGCAGGGCACAGCCTTCTCCCATTGTGCCAAGACAGCCTACGATTCGTTTGTCTGATACAGGCTGTGCCACTGCACCAAGGAAGCGATAGCTAAGGGATAGAAGACCATAATGAATCACAGGTCCGGCTCCTGCAAGAAGCAGAACCACCACTGCCATTGCTCCAAGACAGTTTTTCACAAGCAGTGCCCCTGCCAGAATCAATTCTGTTACCGCATTTACGGCATTTCCCACAGCCGGAATCGCTCCGGCAGTTCTGCCCAGGGCAGTTCGTTTGATAGCATCCATGGCAGGCGCAACCAACCCTCGTACCGCCTGAAGCCCAAGGACAGCCCCAAGCATGGTTTTCAGGCTCCAGCTGATCATAGTTTCCAGAAGCTCTGCCATCTTGCTTAACATATCCTCTTTGGAAAGATGGTTCACCATACAAAGAAGAACATACAGATTAGCCCCTGGCAGAATCAAAGTGAGAAGAAGCCATTCCACCAGCCACACCAGAAGAAGAACCCCCTGATAAAATACAGATGCCGTGACAGCTCCCGATGCTGCTGAAACTGCCACGAAATAAGCAGGTGCCAGGCCTTTCATAAACTGAGTCATCCACTCCAGCTGTTTTCCAAGGGAAACTCCAAGCTGCTGATAGCTGTTCATCAGAATGGTAAATAATAAAAGATATACCATGTAAAAACTTACCTCTCCAATCTGGCTGTTTTCAAATACCTCTGCAAAATTTGAAAAAACAGCAGCTGCCAGCACCAGAAGAAGAATGCGAAAAAAATTAGCCCGTTCTTTTTCCAGCCGGTCAAAAAAGAGGCTGCGCAGAAATTGCTGCACCGCCTCTTTTGAAAATACTGTTTCGCCGTTTATCATGTTTTTTAATGCTGTTCCTATGGAAAAGCTGTCCTCTTCCAGCATTTCATCCATTAAAGTTTGTACCTGTTCGAAAGACATGTCAGAAACCAGCTGCTCCGTAATGCCGTCAGAATCAGCGGAAGCTGCACGGTAACCAATACCTGCAGTTACTGTTTTCTCCGTTGTTTTCTTTGTTATCTCTTCCTCGGTTTCGACTGCTGTTTCACCTGTAAAATTCTCTGTTTCCATGCTCTCTGCTTTTACATTTATTTTCCTGTCTCCCATCAGAATCCATACTGCAAATAGCAATGCAGCAATTACCTTCCATGTTTGTTTTTTTCTCCAAAACCTCATACCATGAACTCCTGAATCGTCTTCAGAAGTGCCATAAGCACCGGCATGCTCAGCACCATCACCGACAATTTACAGAACAGCTCGATCTGAGCCGCTGTGGTGCTGTAGCCTGCATCTTTACAGATTCCGGAGGCAAACTGGCCAATGTAAGTAATTCCGATCATTTTTACCAGTGTGGAAATATATTCCGTATCCACCGGAAGTGTCTCCTGGATTTTTCCCAGAGATTCAAACAGATAATAAATTTTCCCCACAGCAAGTCCCATGATCACAAGACCAATTCCAACTGTAATAAAACAGGCGTATTCCGGTTTGGTTCCTTTCATAAGAAATCCAAGAATAACACCGCATACGCCTAGTAACGAAATCTTTATAATGTCCATTTTCCACCTCCTGAACACAGGTGACAGGATATTGGTGAATCAGATCACAATTCAAATAATTTTTTTATGCTGTCAAACAACTCATAAATATATGGTACGATCCAGAAGAGTACCACAAGAAGCCCTGCCAGGCTGACTAAAAAAGCCTGTTCCTCTCTGCCGCTGTGTTTCAGGACCTGAGAAAGTACGGAGACCAGAATCCCCACAGCAGCTATTTTGAAAATAATACTGACTTCCAAGGGGGCCTCCTTTCTTACCGTTATCTGCCTTTACATAACCGTTTTCCAGGCAATTTTCCCAGATATTATATGAAATTACCACAACAAAACTGCCAGCAGAATTCCTCCCAGAATTCCCATGCTCTGATATGTTTTCTGCTGCTTTGGCATAGCACTTTTCAGAATCTTTATCCTGTAGTCTAACTCTTCCTCCAGAAGTGTGAGCTGTGCCACCTGCATTTCCCTGTCCAGATATCCCAGTTTTTCTCCCAGAGAAAGAAAGCTTTCCCGCTCTTCCTCTGAAAGCCTGTGAAGGGGAAGCAGTCTTACCGCGCATTCCCTGAAAATCTCATCAAAGGTAATTCCAGGCCGCTGCTGAAGCCATCCTGCAGTTTCTTTGAGAAAAAGCCTGTACTCTCCTGGCATTTTTGCTGCAGCATCAAGAAAGGCATCTTCCAACGTCGCCCCTGTGCAGCGGATTTCCCCTTTCAGTAACAGAAGAAGCTGCGCCAGTTTTTCCAGAATTTTCAGTCTGGCTGTCAGTTCCATGCTTTTACACAGCCCAAGACCTGTTCCGGAAAAAAGGATCAGAATGATTCCTGCTGTTTTCAACAAGGCCTCCCATTTCTGTCATAAATTCCAAGTATGGTTCCTGCATGTTCTCCCTTGTCCAGGAAAATATACCGTTCAAACACTCTTCTTCTCACCAGCTTTTCAAAATAAGGCTGATGGATCACGTCCTCAATGGAATTCCCATGAGCAGTGGCGATCACTTTACATCCACTGTGGATCACAGATTCCACAGCTTTAAAGTCTTCTTTCCGTCCCAGTTCGTCTACAGCCACAACTGCCGGGGACATAGAACGGATCAGCATTTCCATCCCTTCTGCCTTCGGACAGCCGTCCAGAACATCTGTACGCATGCCAAGGTCATTCTGGGGAACTCCCTGATAGGAACCGGCAAGCTCACTTCTCTCATCTACAACGCCAACCGTTACCCCCGGCATTTTTTTCTTTTCCTCACCATTGCTCAGCTGACGGATAATATCCCGGAGCAGGGTTGTTTTCCCCCCTCTTGGCGGAGAAACGATCAAAGTATGGGCTACCCAGTCTTTTTTGCGGATATAGGGCATCACCTGGTCTGCGCAGCCTACCACTTCGTGAGCCAGACGTACATTGATACAGGAAATATATTTCATTCCCTGGATCTCATTGCCGTCAAGAATCACCTTTCCGGTAACACCTACCCGATGACCTCCCTGAACAGTGAGAAATCCCTGGCGCATTTCATCTTCATAGGAATAAAGGGAATAACCACTTATATATTCCATGGTTTCCTTCAGATCTTCCCTTGTCACCACGTATTTGCCATCATGGTCGGTAAGGAAACCCTCACCTCCGTCATAGGTGTAGAACAGCGGCCGTCCTACTCTTAACCGTATCTCATATATTTTGTCATAATCAAGGTTTGCATTCATCAACAGTCTGCGGATATTGCCTGCAAACAGGTTCTGAATCTGCTCTGCTTCTATGTTGTATCACCTCTCAATTTTAATATATGTGGACAATCCCGGATTCATTCTTAAATAAATCCCCCAGATTTCAGTTCTGGACACATTCTAATACTGGCTCACATTACTCTGTATGCTCTGCTGGTATTCTTCCGTTCTGGGAAGGCTCAGTTTTAAAACCCTGTCCACAATATTCACAGACGCTGAACTATATGCATAAGCAGCGGATTCAAACAGCACGTACAAGTCATCCCCATCCACAAAAATCTGTTCGATTCGTTCCGGAAACCGATAGCTGACAGCAGAATTCTCATCTACATAAAGCCTTTTATCGGATTTCTCATAAAATACCACTCTGGAAGGCAGAATTCCAAAGGAATGAGACAAAAGAAGCTTGTCGTTATAAAAAGTCATTCCCTGGGCCTGTTCGGAAATGGTGGAATAATCAAGGGGAACCGCCATCCCGAAGTTCATTCCCAGACCTTCATCCATAGTATTTATCAGGTTTCCCTGATCATCTACTGCATATCTTGCAATGGCACTGTCTGTATATTTTGTAAAACAGCCAACGTACAGACACCCATCATAAAAGGTCATAAAGGAATCACGGACGATTCCGTAAAGGCTGGCTACCTGGTTGGTCGCGATAGGATGCCTGCCTGCATCATAGTCATAATTTTCGATAGATTCCATGGTAAGGCTCACTGCCTGGGCAAGTTCCTGCGTATTTGAAGAATACCACAGAATCCGGTGTTCACTGTCATATGCCAGACCGCCAACATGTGGCTGTCCGGGCAAAATAATTTCTTTTATAAAACGATGCGATTCTTTGTTGATCATATAGATCACAGAGTTATGCTTTTTCGCATGGCAATAGGCACTTACAAAAACATAATCCTCTGTTACTGCCAGACCCTGCGGTGTCATAGTGGTACACATGGCCGGCATATCACCCTCACTGGTAAGAAGGGTTCGTGTTGCTTTCAGGCCGGGAATAATATAGGTTCCGTATTCCCGCTCCTTTTTCCTGTCTTCAAAGGCAAATGCCATCAGCTCTTCTTTCTGGGAAAGCATCTGGATCTGTCCACGAAGAGTATAGTAAGCCGCTTCCTGATTAGTGGTTTTCCTCTTGGTGGGCGGCTCATTTCTGCCTCTGTATATAAAGGCATATGCCAGATAAGATCCCACGATGACCAGAACCATGATCAGGATCCTGAGCCAGAAAATGCGGTTTTTCCATTTCATCTTTTTCGTCATTTATCTGCACTGCTTCCGCAATAGTACTCTTTTGGTAACTGTTCTGTACCTTCACAACTACATGCTTTACAATTGCATGCTTCGCGATACACAAAAAATCATGCTTTCCATGATTTCACGCCGAAATTCCCGGGCTTTCTGTGAACTGTGTTCACAAAAACAACCTCGCGAAATACTGTCTCCTAAATAGTTACCTCTTTTTTTGTTATAATTTCACAACAGACATCATTATACTTTATCAGGTTTACGTTTACAAGAGGAAATTAGAACAGCCCGGTTTCTTCCAGAAACCGTGAAGGGGCACGCTCTTTATCGTACTGACGTCGCACATAACAGAGCATAAGTTCTTTCTTCGCCCGAGTCATGCCTACATAAAAAAGCCGGCGTTCTTCTTCCAAAGACTCTGCCAGAACAGCCTTTTTATAGGGAATGCTCCCTTCGTTTACATTCATAATATAAACTTTGTCGTATTCCAGCCCTTTTACCGCATGAAGGGTGGAAATTACAATCCCTTCCCTTTTCGTCTCCTGTTTTTTCGCCTGTTCAGCCAGCTTCTTTGTGTAATCCTCTATGTAGTTTTCCCACTCTTCCAGGTTTTTCATACCTTTGGCACTTTCCTGTATGCGGTCAAGGACCTCAAGAAGCTCCTCCGGACGAATTTTACGGTACTGGGCATATTCAATCAGATATTGCTCATAGCCCATTCCTTTTCGGATAAAATTCACTGCAGCATAGGGTGCCAAAGTGGAAAGAATCCGAAGATGTGTTTCCAGTGTGGTAATCCTGTCGCACATCCAGTCTTTATCTTTATAGAAATCTCTCAATGCAGAAAATGAGATTGTGGTCTGTGTCAGGGCATCCCTTGCTATATACCGGTTGGGGCGGTTCATGATTTCCAGGAAAAGCTTTCTCGTCCTGTCTCCTGCTGCCATTTTCAGATATGCCATCAGGTTTCTGCTGATCCAATGCCGGAACAGATTGGGCAGCTGTTCTTTCATGGTAAAAGGAATCTGGTACTCCATCAAGGCTCCAACAAGCCCCTCTGCCTCCTGATTGGTACGAAAAAGCACTGCAGTATCCTCCAGATTCTCTCCTGTCTCCAGCCGCTTCTTCAAAAAAGCGGCAATCTTCACATACTCTTCTCTTGGATTGTCAAATTCCATCACCTTCACAGGTTTTCCCTGCTCATTTGGCGTAGACAGCCTCTTCTTAAAGCGGATCTGGTTGCAGCCCACCACATTCATGGCTGCCTGAAGTACATTTTTCGTACAGCGATAATTAATGTCCAAAAGAACCGTTTCTGCCTTAGGATAATCTTTGGTAAAGTTCAGCATGATCTCTGGCTTGGCGCCACGAAAATGATAGATAGACTGATCATCGTCTCCCACTATGAACAGGTTATCCCTGGGCTTTGCCAGCATCCTAACAATATCATACTGGAGATGGTTGATATCCTGAAATTCATCTACCATAATGTATTGGAATTTGTTTTGCCATGCCGCCAGAATATCTTTTCTCTTGACAAAAAGTTCATAGCAGCAAAGAAGCATGTCATCGAAATCCAGTTTTCTTCTCTGGCGCAAAGCCTTCTGATACCCATTATAAATCTGGCGGAATACCTCATCCGGGCAGCAGGAAGAATAATAGTGATCCAGGGAAATCCTCCCCCCTTTTACCACGCTGATTTCCTTTGCCACATCCTCCTGGAAATCTCCCTCCTGAGCCAGTTCCTGACCAAATTCCAGAGTCATTTCTTTTAAAATGGCATATTTTTCTTCTTCTGACAAAATATTGCCGGCACCAAGTCCATAAGCCTGCTTCAGGATTCCGTAAAAAACACCGTGAAAGGTTCCGAAGGTAACAGCCGTGGAGGTCTGTCCGGTAAACTTCAGAAAACGCTCTCTCATCTCTTTTGCTGCAGCCCGGGAAAAGGTTACAACAAGAACAGAGGACGCCGGTATTTCCCCCTCACCAGTCATATATGCAGTTCTTTCAACGATCACTGAAGTTTTCCCCGAACCGGGGCCTGCCAGAACCATCATAGGTCCTGACAGGTGGGCGATTGCCCTTAATTGAGATGGATTTTTCTTCATAATTGAGACAGATTCTTCATTACAGATTCTCAAGCTTCTCGATTGCAGCTTTCACACGGCGGATTGTCTCATCCTTGCCAATGATCTCCATGATCTCGGTAGCGCCTGCCGGTGTCATCTGCTTGCCTGAAACAGCTGTACGAAGAGGCCACATTACATAGCCGTTCTTGTAACCTTTCTCCTTGACAAATTCACTTAAGGAAGCGAACAGCGGATCATTGGTGTAATCCTCCTGAGCCTCCAGAAACGGAAGAACTTCCTTCAGAACTGTAAGAGAAGTCTCTTCGTTTGTTTTCATTTTCTTATGGCAGTACATAGATGCATCATACTCCGGAACTTCCTGGAAGAAATCGATCAATGCCGGAATGTCAGGGAAAGTTTCGATTCTGGTCTGAACCATTCCTGCAATTTTCTTAAAGTTAAAGTCTCCCTTCAGAACTTCCTTCATGTATGGAAGTGCTCTCTCATAAAATACTTCCGGATCCATTTTCTTAATATACTCGCCATTCATCCAGCGAAGCTTGTTGATATCAAATACAGCCGGAGATTTATTAATGTGATGATAATCAAATTTTTCAACCAGTTCCCTGAGGCTGAAGATCTCGTTATTATCTGCCGGACTCCATCCCAGAAGTGCAACATAATTTACAATTGCCTCGGAAACAAATCCCTGATCCAGAAGGTCCTCATAGGAGGAATGTCCGGAACGTTTGGACAATTTGGCGTGAGTTTCATCCGTGATCAGTGGACAATGTACATAAACCGGAATATCCCATCCAAATGCCTCATAGATACGGTTGTATTTAGGGGAAGAGGAAAGATATTCATTGCCTCGTACCACATGTGTGATTCCCATAAGATGATCGTCTACAACGTTAGCAAAATTATAAGTCGGATATCCGTCAGATTTGATCAGGATCAAATCCTCAAGTTCCTCATTGTTTACTGTAATATCTCCGTAAATTACATCATGGAAAGTGGTAGTTCCCTCTGTAGGCATGTTAAAACGGATTACATGTGGCTCTCCGGCATCCAGACGGCGCTGAACTTCTTCCTTGGAAAGCTTCAGACAGCGTTTGTCATAAATGGAAATCTCCTTGCCTGCTACCACACGCTTCATGCTCTCTAATTCTTCCTTCTGGCAGAAGCAGTAGTATGCATCGCCCTGGTCTACAAGCTGTTTGGCATATTTCATGTAAATCCCCTGTGCCTGGCGCTCGCTCTGTACATATGGGCCATATCCACCGTCCTTATCCGGACCTTCGTCATGAATAAGACCAGTCTTCTCCATAGTACGATAAATAATATCTACAGCGCCCTCTACATAGCGCTCCTGGTCTGTATCCTCAATACGGAGAATAAAATCTCCGCCTTCATGCTTTGTAATAAGATATGCGTATAACGCAGTACGTAAATTTCCAACATGCATTCTGCCTGTAGGGCTTGGTGCAAATCTGGTTCTGATCTTAGTCATGTCTTCTCTATTCTCCCTGTTTATTCTTTCTTATCTTCTGCTGCCATTCCGTGATGGCAACTGCCTTTTCACATTATATACCTAATCCATTCAAAATGTCTATAGAAAAAATCCCCCTGAAGCCCAGCCTCAGGGAGATCGTTACGTTCACTCCGTTCACCGTAACGCGCTTCGCGATGCACAGAAAGACGAACCTTCTTGTGACAAGCACAAGAAGTAGCGTTTGCTGCGCAAACTTAATTCTCGGGTTTTCTGTGAACTTTGTTCACAGAAACACCTCGCGGAATGTTACCAGTGAACAGTAGCGGGAGATCATCATCTGCGAAAAAAATTAAGCATCGATTCCTTTATCTCTCAGATAGTCGATTACATCACCAACTGTGTTCAGCTCTGTAAGCTCTTCTGCCGGAATCTCGATGTTGTACTCATCTTCCAGAGCCATAACAAGCTCGAAGAGGTCAAGGGAATCTGCTCCCAGGTCATCCTTGAAAGAAGTATCTGCTGTAATTGTCTCTGCGTCGCAGTTAAGCTGCTCTGCGATCATTTCACTCATCTTTTCTAACATTGCTCATTCTCCTTTAATAAATATCTCGAAAACCGGCTTCCATCAGCCGTATGTCATACACTGCGGAAAGTATATAATCTGCTGGCTCATTTGTCAAGAGAATTATAGGATAAATTCCGGCTCCTGGAATTTAATCTGTCTGGCCACACTTAAGGCCAGTCCCATCTCTGCCATCAAGAACAAAATGGAGGTACCTCCATAGCTGATAAATGGCAATGTGACACCTGTGTTTGGCATGATGTTCAGCACTACAGCCACGTTCATAATAACCTGCAAAGCGATATGTACAAAAACACCGCTCACAAGCAGGGAGCCAAACATATCCGGTGCATTCTGTGCAATAAAAAATAATCTGTACAGCAGATAACCAAACAACGCCAAAACCATGATCGCGCCAAAAATCCCAAGTTCTTCACAAATAATAGAAAATATCATGTCATTCTGTGCCTCAGGCACACTTCCAAGCTTCTGGATACTGTTTCCAAGACCTCTGCCAAAGAAACCTCCTGAACCAATTGCATACAAAGCCTGCAGGGTCTGATAGCCATCTCCGCTTGCATAATCCTCCGGATGAAGCCATACCTGAATACGACGTAAACGGAAGTTAGAGCTCTGATCCATATGAGAAAGACTGTATACCAGGATTGCCACCAGAATAACTGCAACAACTGCAAGAATAACAAATGGTTTTGTTTTTGGATGTGCAATAAACACCAGACCTACGGTAATCCCAAAAATAATCATAGCAGTACTCAGGTTATCCGTAAACACATATGCAAACAGGGCCTGAATGCCGCCCATTCCCAGAAGTACCATAGTAGCTTTCAAGGTTTCCACTCTCTTTCCCATTTTGACGATCAGATAGGACAATGTGATGATCACTGCAATCTTTGCAATCTCTGCCGGCTGAAACTGTACCCCAAGCTTCAGCCATCTTCTCGCTCCATGAGAGGTGACTCCCAGGGGAGTCTTTACCAGCACCATGAGAAAAGCGGCTGCTACATAGATCACAAACGGAAATTTCGCCAGAATATGATAATCAAAATAGGACACTATAATTGCCAGCACAAGACAGCCAATACTGTACATTGCCTGCTTCTTGAAGTAGAACATGTCGTCGCCTTCATTAATCTGCGCCATATAAGAGCTTGTACTGTAAAGCATGATCAGGCCAAAGCACATGATCAATATGATTACTGCGACCAGATTAAAATCATAGTAATCTGATTTCGCTTTTTTCATTTTGATCTTGGTCTTATAGCCAGGACCTGCCTTTTTCTTTCCTGACCGGATACTTGCTTTTTTCTTTTTCGCAATATCCACTTTATCACCTTTTTCTGTTCATTTTTATATAAACTCTTTTATTTCCTTAATTGTTTTTCATTATAGCAGACTCTTTTTGCAGGTGCAACCCAAAGGTGCTGTTACTCTGTGACCGGTAACGGCTGCAGTTACTGTTCACTGGTAACATTCCGCGAGGTGTTTTTTGTGAACAAAGTTCACAGAAAACCCGAGAATTAAGTTTGCGCAGCAAACGCTACTTCTTGTGCTTGTCACAAGAAGGTTCGTCTTTCTGTGCATCGCGAAGCGCGTTACTGGTCACTGAGCGAACAGTAACCGGCTGCAGAATTTATCCCGTAATAGAAAAGAGCAGGATACTCTCCTGCCCTTCTCTTGTTCCTTATAGAAATTTATATCTGACCTGCTTAAGATCAGTCTTCGCTGCCATCATCAAAGCCTTCTGTCTCAATAATGAACTTCACGTTGCCGCTCATGGAATCATCTTTTCCTGTGAAAGATGTATAAGCTGCATCATCAGACTGGAGTGCTTCCAGACGATCCAGAACACTCTGGAAATCCTCTTCCATAGTATCTTTCAGTTTCTTGATACCATCATCATAGAACTCTTTCTCACCGTCTTTCAGATCTTTTGCTCCGTCCTTCAGAGTCTTAGCTCCGTCTTTCAGATCTTTTGCCCCATCCTTCAGGTCTTTTGCTCCATCATCCAGGGTCTTAGCTCCATCTTTCAGACTGCTTGTTCCGTCTTTCAGAGTCTTAGCTCCGTCATTCAAATCCTTAGCTCCATCTTTCAAAGTCTTGGTTCCGTCTTTCAGATCTTTTGTTCCGCTTACTAAAGAAGATGTACCACTCTTCAATTCACGAGTTCCATTATTAACACTGTTTGCACCGCTTCTTAACTGGGAAGCTCCGCTTCTCAGATCTGCAGCACCGTTCTTTAACTGTGCAATACCGGATTTTACCTGTCCACTGGCTGCTACTAATGTACCTGCTCCGCTTACAAGGCTCTTGGTTCCTGCTGTCAGCTGGGATGCTCCACTGTTCAGGGTATCACTGCTTGCTGTCAGCTGAGATGCTCCGCTTCTCAGTGCCACACTATTTGCGGCAATCTGACCAACACCAGTTACCAGCTTGCCGGTTGCTTTGCTGATTGAACTGATACCTGCATCAAGGCTCTCCTTTGCACTCTTTAATGTACTTGCGCCATTGAGAAGTGCTGTTGCGTTGGCATTATCCTTGCCCTGAAGGGTATTGATTCCATCTGTAATAGTCTTCTCACTATTAAGGAGCTGATCTGCTCCGCTTGTAAGTGTCTCAGCAGCCTTGGTATCCTGTAACTGTTTATAACCAGCCTGAAGCTTCTCATTTCCTTCAGAAATCTGTTTTGCACCTTCTGCTAACTGATTCACAGAATCTGTCATGGAAGAAAGATCTCCAAGTCCTGCAACCAGACTGCTTACTGCTGTCAGACTCTCTCTTACCTGTGTTCCGGCTGCTTTCAGATTTGATGCTCCTGTAGATAACTGACCTTCACCAGCTTCCTTCAGCTGTGCCATTCCACTGTTCAGGGAATCAGCACCTGTACTCAGCTGTGCGGCTCCTGCATTTGCGGTCTGGGCTCCTAATTCAACAGAAGCTGCACCTGCGATCAGTTTATCTGCTTCACCAGCTAAAGTTGAGGAGCTCGCTGATGCTGCTTCTGAAATACTGCCAGCTGCACCTTTCAGGGTGGACGCAATCGCATTTAAGGATTCCTGAACACTGCTTCCGTTTGTCTCAGCCTGGACAGCTACCTGTGACTGAGCCTGAATGTTACCCAGCTCACCCTGAGCAGCAGAAGCATTTCCAAGACCTGCATTTAACTGCTCGATTGCAGAATTAATAGCTGCTGCAGTTCCTTCGTCAAGTCCCTCTGTTCCAAGTGCTCCCTGCAAAGTTGCGATTGCACTGCTCATAGAGCTCTGGGTTGCACTGATTGCACCAGCGGCAGCATCTGTAGATACCCCTGCGGACTGTGCAGTAACCGTAGTCTCAATCTGGTCAGCTGCCTTACGGATGCTTTCTGCGGAATCATTCATTGTCTTAGAGGCACTGTCGCCGATCTGACTGATTGAATAGCTTGTTCCTTCTTTTAATTTTCCAATTCCGTCTTTTACCTGAGTTGCACCGGAAACAAGAGCTGCTGTGCCATCAGCCAGGCTCTTTGCCCCCTCTGCAACACTTGCTGCTCCAGAAGCAGCCTCACCTACTTTTCCAACGTATTCTGTTACACCATCAGCCAGGGAATCAGCTCCATCTGCATACTGATTCAGGCTCTTCACCATTGTTTCCGGCTTTGCAGTTGCTACATTCTTGGCAATTTCTGTAAGTTTTGCAGAAGCAGCGCTGATTCCTTCTGAAGCCTGTTGGATTCCAGGTGCCAGCTGTCCTACCCCTTCAACCAGTGCAGATGTTCCATTTACATAGTCCTTGGTTCCCTGTGCCAGGGCACTTGCACCGCTTACATAAGTGCTTACTCCGTCAGTCAGCTGAGTTGCACCATTTACATAAGCGGTTACACCGTCTGCCAGCTGATTTCCACCAGCCACATATTTGTTCACACCATCTGTCAGGGATTTCATTCCTTTATTGTACTCTGCCATGTTGCTGTTTACAGTATCAACACCTTCTGTGTAGCTGTTCACACCAGAAGCCAGTGAATCTACCCCTGCAGTATACTGGGAAATACCGCTCTGCAGTGTTTTTGCACCGCTGTTTAACTGGGAAGCACCAGTCTTGGCACTTGCCACACCAGCATCAAATTCATTGTAACTGGAAGCCAGTGTATTGGCTCCTCCATAAAGAGTTCTGGTTCCATCGTACAGAGTCTTTGTTCCACTGTATAAGGAAGTAGTTCCATCATAAAGCTGACCGGCTCCTGTATTAAGAGTCTTGGCTCCGTCGTAAAGCTGGCTGGCTCCGTCATCCAGGTCTTTACTTCCATCATAAAGCTGGCTGGTTCCATCTTTCAGAGTCTTGGCTCCGTCATCCAGTTCCTTGGCTCCATCATAAAGCTGGCTGGTTCCGTCTTTCAGATCTTCGGTTCCATCATAGAGATCTTTCGTTCCATCATAAAGCTTCTTAGTTCCATCAAAAAGATCCTTAGATCCATCTACCAGCTTCACTGCTGCATCATCCAGTTCATCCAGAGAATCCTGAAGTTCATCCAAATCATCGGAATCCTCAAGATTCAGACTGCTGAGCAAGTCTGTAACCGCCATAGTGAAAGTATTACCCATAGTACAGTCTGTAACATCAGCCTCCATTGTGAACCCTTCCGGAATATCAATCTTATCGGAAAGGTCATCGCTTAAATCCAAGCTATCCTTTAAACCTGGAACTGCAACTCCTACAACCATTTCCTTGTCGCCATCGGAAATCACCTTTCCATTATCAATGGTAACATTGGAAAAATTATCGGAAGAAAGGATCATTCCGGTTACCATAACAAACGGAGAATAAACTTCTACGTCTTTTTTATCAACTTTTACTGTTTTTTTTGATTTGTTTGTATATGAAACTTCCATACGAAGATGTCCACTCTTGCCTGCAAGCTCCTCTGGAGTAATTTCCTGGTCATCCAGATAATATTTGATTTTCATATCTACCGGAAGTTCTTTATTGGAAGTTCCCTGATAGTAAATATCACTGCTGTCTGTATTCCATGTAACCTTGTCGCCATCCTGGGTAAAGGTTTCATCACCTTTTACATTCTTGATTCCTTCCAGGTCAGATACATCGGATACATCGCCCTCTGCTGATCCGGAATTCTTCAGCCAGTCAGATACGGTGATATCTTTTACTTCACCTTCTGCAGTGGCGTTTACATATACGGTTTCTTCCTTGGATACTCCATTGTCTGCTTCCTGGGCTGCAGCAATTACCGGTGTAGTTCCAAGGACGGCAGCCATTCCGGCAGCCATTGTAACATTCAGAATCTTTTTATTTCGGTTCATGTTAGCCAACTCCTTAATTCTTAGTTAAATATCTGACGTCTGCAAACTCCTCCCGCTGTCCTGCAGCGTATCTGTTTTCCCGACATCAGTTAGTCATCTCTTAGCCTATGAAAGTTATACAACAAAACTGACCAGTAGTCAATATCTGCTTTTTACCCAAATCTTTTCCTGTTTTGATATTGACTTTTGGTCATTTTTGTTTAAAATAGAAATAAACCACTATAATTATCAAGAAAAGTTCAGATAGTGAAGCTGTAATTGTAACAATCGGCTTTTATTGCTGCTGGAAGAGACAGTAAACTTTTATTTATAGAATGTCTGACGGACATAAGCTTAGGAGGAACTGGCATGGGAAAACTGGAGTTAAATAAAAAAAGGAAGAAAAGTGCTCTGTACAACACTGCCTTTGAACTCTTTACCACTAAAGGGCTTGCCAAGACAACCATTTCCGATATTGTGGAAAATGCAGGAGTTGCCAAAGGAACTTTTTACCTCTATTTTAAAGATAAATATGATATTCGAAATAAGCTGATCTCTCACAAAGCCGGCGAACTTTTTTCCGAGGCGCATGATGCTCTGGAAGCCTCCCACATTACCGGTTTCACTGCACAGCTTCATTTTATTGTAGATAATATTCTGGACAGGCTGGAAACTGAGAGTAATCTGCTTGGCTTTATTTCCAAGAATCTGTCCTGGGGAGTTTTTAAGGATGCGTTTCAGGAACAGGCAGATGACGATGATTTTCCATTTTTCCAGGAATATCTCAATCTTCTGGATCAATCTGATGTACAGTATGATTCCCCAGAGCTGCTTCTTTTTACCATTATTGAACTGGTAAGTTCCACAAGTTACAGCTGTATTCTTCACTCCCAGCCAGTCTGTCTTGCTGAATACCGTCCTTATCTTCATCGGACGATAGACTGTATTTTGCAGGCATTTATCCATGGAGCAGATATTGAAAAATTATAGACTTATACATTAAAATCCTGAAGGAGACCTTACAGATGAAAGAAAAATTATATACCATTCCCCTGATGGATGCTTTTAAAGCAGAGGACGAATGCCCTTTCTGTTTTGTGGAGCGCCAGCTGGAACAGCATGCCATGGATTTCGTTTTAGGTGCCGGCGCATCTTATATGGAAGACGATGTACGGGCAGAAACTGATAAAATGGGCTTTTGCCGTACCCACTATAAGAAAATGTATGACTACGGAAACCGTCTGGGTGCAGGGCTGATCCTGAAAACCCATTTTCAGTACAAAACAAAAGAGCTTCATGAACAAATCAGGATTTTCGCCCCTTCCAGGGCTTCCGTTTTTTCCAGATTTAAGAAAGGAAACACAGATACAGATGCACCGAAGACTTCTCTTGGCGTATGGGTAAAAGAACAGGAAGATACCTGCTATATCTGCAATTTTTATAAAGATACCTATGCAAGATATCTGGATACTTTTTTCGAACTGTTAAAAAAAAATCAGGAATTTCTCCCGCTTTTTGAAACCTGTAAGGGATTTTGCATTCCCCATTTCGGAGATCTTGTTGAAACAGCTGAAAGTGCTTTATCTGATAAAGAGAAAAAAGCCTTTTACGCTATCCTTTTCCCAATGATGGAGCAGAATATGCAAAGGCTTTCTGATGATCTGGACTGGTTCTGCGATAAGTTTGATTACCGCAATAAAGATGCGGACTGGCGTACTTCCAAGGATGCACTGCCGCGTGGAATGCAGAAAGCGGCAGGAGGATATCCGGCAGATGAGCCATATACTATGGACAAGTAAGACCAGACAGGCTCCTGCTCGTTGCTTACGCAAATAAAGACTCCTCAAATTAACATTCTTTAGAGCGTGTTAATTTGAGGAGTTTTTTATTTGTCAGTTTTCAGAACTTTCTCCAGGTATCTCTCTTAAACAAAAGTAACAGCGGGAATACTTCAAGCCTTCCTGCCAGCATATCAAAGATCATAACACCCTTGGAAATATAAGAATACGTATTAAAGTTCCCGGTAGGTCCCACAGCTCCAAGCCCAGGTCCTATATTATTCAAAGTGGCTGCGATCGCGGTGAAATTGGAAACCATATCCAGATTGTCCAGACTTATAATCAACAGTGAAGTAACAAAAATCATAATGTACACAAACAGGAACATGTTTGTAGCTCGCACCACCTCATGGGGAATCGCCTTATCATCCATCTTGATCTTCTTCACTGCATTTGGGTGCAGATACAGCTGCAGTTCCTTGCGTGCAGATTTACACAGGATCAGAAGACGGGATACCTTGATACCGCCGCCTGTACTTCCTGCACAGGCTCCCACAAACATAAGGATAACCAGAATAGTCTTAGAAAATACCGGCCACACATTGAAATCTGTGGTAGCATATCCAGTAGTCGTAATGATGGATCCCACCTGGAAAGCAGCCTGCTGGAAAGCTCTTCCAAAGCTTGTGAACATTTCTCTTGTATTAATAGCGATAGCTACAATGGCCAAGCCAATAATCCCCAGATAGTAACGTACCTCTTCATTCTTGGCTGCCTGCATTACTTTCTTCGTCAGAAGCAGATAATAGGCATTAAAGTTGATTCCAAAAAGAATCATAAAGACCGTAATCACCACCTGATTATACGTGCTGTAGCTTGCAATACTGTCATTTTTGATACCAAAACCACCGGTACCTGCGGTACCAAAACTAAGGCACAATGTATCAAACAGAGGCATTTTTCCAATGAGAAGGAAAATGATCTCCACAATAGTCAGAATAATGTATATGGTATACAAAATCTTGGCTGTGGACTGTACCTTCGGCACCAATTTGCTGACAGACGGTCCCGGGCTCTCTGCTTTCATCAGATTCATGTGGTATCCACCGGTAAGAGGCAGCAGGCAGAGAATAAATACCAGTACTCCCATTCCGCCAATCCAGTGGGTAAAGCTTCTCCAGATCAGCATACAGTGAGACAGAGCCTCCACATCACTCAAAATACTGGCTCCAGTCGTGGTAAAACCGGAAACAGTCTCAAATATTGCATCTATAGGATGGGGAATACTTCCTGAAATAATAAAAGGAAGGGCTCCTGCAATACTGAGTACCAGCCAGCTGAGAGCAACTGTAACAGCACCCTCTTTGGCATGGAATACTTTGCTTTTTCTTTTTCTCCTGGTAAGCGGAATTCCGATTGTCAGGCAGATCAGCATCGTGATCAGAAATGCCAGACCATTTTTTTCCCGGTAAATGATTGCTGTTATTCCTGGCAAAATCATAAATGCCGCTTCAAAATTGAAGATCCAGCCAAGAATATAAGATATCATGGAATAATTCATGTCCGGACTCCTTTACTTTGCAAGTATATCGTTGATATCACGAAGACCTCTGTTCGTGGTAACAATTACAACTCTGTCTCCAATTTCCAGTGCATCATGTCCACGGGGAATGCGCACACTGCCATCCCGGTAAAGACATCCAACCAGAAGATTCTTCTTCAGATTCAGTTCGGACAATGTCCTTCCTACAATAGGTGAATTATCACAGATCTTAAATTCCAGGGCTTCTGCCTTTCCATCCAGAATGTGATACAAGGTCTCCACATTACTTCCAATGGAATTCTGAGTTGCTCTTACATACTGCAAAATATAATCTGCAGTAATGTATTTCGGGTAAATAACACTTCCGATGTCCAGACTGTCAATAATATCGTCATAGGCAAGTCTGTTTACCTTGGCAACCAGCTTGGCATTCGAAATAGTCTTTGCGAAAAGGGAAAGGAAAATATTCTCCTCGTCCATATTAGTCAAAGTTACAAAGGACTCAGCACTTTCCAGCCCCTCTTCCAGAAGAAGGGAACGGTCTGTGCCGTCACCGTTAATAATCGTAGCATCTGTAAGTTCTTCGCTTAGGAACTCACAGCGGTTCTTATCTTTCTCAATTACCTTGACTTTGATCTTCATGGCAAGCAGGGCCTTGGCAAGATAATAAGAAATAGTTCCGCCTCCTACGATCACGGTGTTCTTTACCTGATGGGTCTTCAAGCCAATCTTTTTAAAGAAAGCTGCTGCATTTTGCGGGGTAGCAAGAATAGAAATCACATCTCCATTCCGGATCACATTGGTACCGCCTGGAATGGTAGTATAATCTTTTCCCTCAATAGCGCAGAAAAGAATATCGCAGCGAAAGTGCTCCGTAATCTGCTGAATGCTCTTTCCATCCAGTTCAAATTCAGGCATTACTTTAAATTTCAGAAGTTCTACCTTGCCTCTGGCAAAAGTATCAATCTTTATGGCGGATGGAAAACGCAGAAGTTTTGAAATTTCCTGTGCTGCTGCCAGTTCCGGGTTGATGATCATGGTTACACCCAGACGCTCCTTGATAAAACCGATCTCCTTACTGTAAATCGGATTACGCACACGGGCAATTGTGTGGCAGTGACCAGTCTTCTGGGCGATCAGACAGCATAGAAGGTTCATCTCATCTGATACAGTAACTGCGATAAGAATGTCTGCGTTCTCAATTCCCGCTTCCATAAGAGTATTGATACTTGCTCCATTTCCAACAACGCCCATAGCATCTACTTCATCTATAATCTCATTAATCCTGTCCGGATTGATATCGATCAGAGTTATATCAGTATCCTCTTCCTGAAGCTGCTCTGCAAGTGTACGTCCAACTTTTCCACACCCGACAATTATAATTTGCATAACTCCTCCAAATATATAAATAATAGGAAAATGTCAGGTCACAGACAAAAAGTGAGTCTGCTCCTAACATTCTAAACACTGCTATTATAGCACTACTGTATGTTTTTGGAAATAGTCATTTTCTTACAGTAAATCTTAGAGTGTGTTTGAAGTTAACTGTGAACTTTGTTCACAAAAAGCCCGGGAAGTGCGGCGCGAAATCATGCGAATGCGTGATTTCTGTGCATCGCGAAGCGCGTTACTGTGAACGGAGTGAACAGCAACGTGTTGTTCGAACAGGTGTTTACTTTTTATTTCATATGTAGTACAATGACTTTATCTCTATAAATATACTTTTATTTCATTTTCCCGAATTTGGCTTTCGCCATTAACTTTATAAACAGGATATTTTCCCCAGAAATGGAAGGAGGCCGGTGCTTTCGCACCGGCGCGTATGAAAAAGAAAAATATTAAATTAAGAAAGACTTGGTGCTTTCTACAGTTAATAATATACGAAACAAATGTGATAAAAGTGTGAAAGACTTTTGAAAAAATCATGAAACGATTTCTGCTGTTTTTGTATAAAAAAACGAAACAATAACTCAAAATAAGGGATTTTACCAGATGAATGGACACAAATTTGAATATAAATGCGCCCGGATGCTGCGCCGAAAGGGATTTCACCATGTAGAAGTTACCAAAAAAAGTGGTGACCAGGGTGTTGACATCATTGCCTACAAACATTTTTCAAAATATGCAGTTCAATGCAAATATTATTCTTATCCAGTTGGGAATAAAGCAGTGCAAGAGGTCTATGCCGGGGGCAAATACTATGACTGCGACCGCTGCATCGTTATGACAAATGGCACTTTCACCAAGGCAGCTATCAGCGCAGCCAATAAATTAGATGTAAAGCTATGGGACAACTGCTCTATGTTAAAGAGTACAAGTCTGATTTTTGAAATAATGAGAGCAATGAATATTCTTGGAATCCTATTTGGATGTTATCTTCTAAGAAATGTTTTTCCATTTTCTTCGGATACTTATATGCAGTATTATCGGGAATTTTCCCTGATTCTGGCTGGGCTTCTTGGCTGGCTGGGCTGGGAGAACTGGATGTTAAGTACTTTAGCTGGAGCACTGTACCTTTTCCTTGGATTTACATTTCAAGGAACAGGCAATGTTCCTGAATTCCTGGCAGGCGGTGTAAATCTTGTATTTCTGATTCCATCACTGATTTATTTTGTGCATGTGTATCTCTTAAAACCAAAGCCATAATAAAAAATACCATCAGTTCTTTTCACTGCACCACCAACAGTATACGTAACTATTACATTCTCTTATATAAACACATTTATATATTTTTACATAGAATAAAGGGAAAGACCTTACGGAATAAGGAAAGGATCTGTTTATGGAAAATTATCAGATGAACCGTTCGGGCTGCCGCCCTTATAATAGAACCTGCGGGATGATGAATTTCTCTCCCGCTCCACTGTCGCAAATGCGGCGACAGACTTCTTGCAGCGAAATGAATTGTGAGTCCTCAGACTGTACCAGACCATATAAAAATTCCGGTGATTTCATACCTGTGAAGTCTTCATACAATCCGTCAATTTCCCAAACACCAAACTGCCCTTGCGCTAAACCAGTTTCATCAAAAACAGATAATATGTATGAGCACCTGAAACACCTAGCACCAGCAATGGCCTATGTACCATATCAGAATTTCACTTCAGCCTATGATCTTGATTATGCCTTGTCTGTGGGCACTATTTTCCCACAGCTTTGTAAACCATTCTGTGGAAAGAGAGGTATTCGAAGATGATGAGAAAGCAGCCTTCCCCAAGATGCTCTTTTTTACAGCAGATCAATGAGGTTAGTTTCGCTGTCAATGACATGCTTCTTTATCTGGATACTCACCCTGAGGATCAAAAAGCATTGCGCTATTTTTCCGATATTTCTGACCGTCGCAACCAGCTGATGGCCGAATATGCTGAGAAATACGGTCCTCTGACCATCGACAATGCAGCTGTAAGCAGTGAAAATGCATGGAAATGGTCTCAGCAGCCATTTCCATGGGAAAAGGAAGGAGCGTGACAGTTTATGTGGAATTATGAAAAAAGATTACAGTATCCAATCAATATCAAAACGCCAAATGCGAAGCTGGCTCAGTTCATTATGAGCCAGTATGGTGGCCCGGATGGAGAAATCGGTGCTTCTATGCGCTATCTCTCCCAGCGCTTTACCATGCCGAACCGAACCTCTGCAGCTGTGCTTAATGATATCGGTACTGAAGAACTGGCGCATCTGGAGATGGTTTCCACCATGGTTCACCAGCTTACCCGTGACCTCACTATGGAAGAAATTGAGAATTCCGGGCTGGGACCATATTATATTGACCACACAGTTGGCGTGTGGCCACAGGCAGCAGGGGGTGTTCCCTTTAATGCCTGCGAATTCCAGAGTAAAGGTGATCCGATCACGGATTTATTTGAAGACCTTGCAGCAGAACAGAAAGCACGCTCCACTTATGACAATATTCTCCGTGTAGTACGAAATATCCCGGAAGTTGCTGATCCTATCCGTTTCCTGCGTGCAAGGGAAGTGGTACATTTCCAGCGATTTGGTGAAGCACTTCGCTCCATCCAGGAACAATTGGATGCTAAAAACTTCTACGCTTTCAATCCAGGCTTTGACAATCCCTGCACTGCAAGCTGTGCACCTGAAGCAAAATAGCATATGCTGCTGGTCATAAAGATAACCGTAACAGCAATACACATCTCACAGAAAACCTTTTTTAAACACGCTCTAATACTGCCCGGCAATTGCTGGGCAGCTTCAAAACAGTAGTCAGCAGGCTTTTTCTCCCCATACCAATTGTTCGTTTACTCAACTTCAAAGTCACCACAAATATCCTCTGGAACTATATCATCGGATTCGTGCATAATACTTTTTCTTTCATACCCCTTCATAATCAAACGCCGGTATAAAACTTTCCTCCGCGGTCTCCCCTTCCTGAAAATAGCCATTTTCGATTCCAAGCTCAATGGCAGCGTCCAACACCTTTTCATACTCTCGTCTGGTCACTTTCCGATTCAGTTCCGGAAATTTCTCATTCTTCCAGACAGGCGTATATTGGTTCATTACGCTGATAAAAATATCCTCCCCATAAGTCCGGTACAGATATTTCAATACTGCAATAGAATTTTTGGTATGCCCTGGCAAAATCAGATGACGAACAATTGTCCCGCGTTTTATATATCCATCCTCCGCAAACTGACAGGGACCGGTCTGACGCATCATTTCGGCAATTGCACTCTGCGCCGCCTGCGGATAATCCCTTGCGTTGGAAAAAGCAGCAGCCAATTCAGGCTCCATATATTTCATATCTGGCAGATATACATCCACATAGCCATCCAGTCTCCGGATAGTTTCCACGCTCTCATACCCACTGGAATTGTACACGACTGGAAGATTCATTCCCTTTCCTCTGGCCAGCTCCAACGCCAAAATAATATGCGGCACATAATGCGCCCCAGTGACCAGATTCAGATTTGCCGCCCCTTTTTCCTGCAATTCCAGAAAAATTTCAGCAAGCCGCTCCACTGAAATTTCTTTTCCGGAATCCCCAATGGCAATATCCCGGTTCTGGCAGAAACAGCACCGCAAGCCGCAGCCAGAGAAAAAAACAGCCCCTGATCCTTTTTTTCCTGAAATACAAGGTTCCTCCCACATATGAAGAGCGGCACGGGCAGCCCTTATAGTACTGTCCATGCCACAATATCCTCTTTTGCCCTCCAGACGATTCACATTACACTTCCGGGGGCATAAGGTACAATTCTTAAATAATTCTTCTCGCATAAATTACGAATTCTCCTCTCTGATCTTCTCGGTCAGTTCCCTTCCCCCCTGGTTATACCACTCTTCCACAAAGGTATCAAAGTAATCCATGGGCTGCTCTCCCATGATCATCTGAATAAAGGCATTTTTCTCCAGGGAAGCAAGCATGTTGGGAATCTCTCCATCCGAATCAACCAGATATGTTCTGCGCACCGAACTATAATGGCCGTCAACCAGCACGCCCACTGCTGAAATTCTGGACTTGTACGCAGCCCAGTCCTCTACAGTTACATTTTTCCCGCTCAAATACTTCATACAGGCATCATAGTAAGACTTCTCCAGTGCGCTTAAATTACTTGCCTTCTGCTTGCCGGACATTACTCTCCTGATATCCTTCGTAACATTATAAATTGCCTCATTATAATCCACATTAATAACCAGCGGTCTGGCTGTAGGGTCCACATTCAAAGCAAAATAGCTGTTGATCTCATCCGCATTTTCCTCATCTTCAAACCGGCTGTAATCAAACAGAACACTGATAATTTTCATTACAATTTCCGGATGTTCGTAACCCTTTCTCACAACCACATATTTGTTGTCCCGAAAAGAAGCATAAACGTTATCTTTTTCCTGGTATTCAGCAGTAAGGTAATAAGGCTCCCAGTCTGCTTCCGGATCATTCTCAGCCACATCCATAAGCGGATTATTCGGTGCCCACCAAAGTCCAAAAAACGCACCGCATTTACCTTCCACTACCAGATCACGGAGATTATTCTGAGCACGCAGGGCAAAGTTCTGATCCAGTATTCCTCTTTCATATAGCTCACGCAAATAAGCAACGGCAGATCTGGTCTCCTCTGTCAAAGAACCATAGACAATTTCCCCATCTTTGTCCTTGATCCATCTTCTTGGATAAGAATAAAATTTTTCAAAAACAGGTTCCACCGAATAATTCTGACTGGTAGTAGACACAAAATTGGTATCACACACAAGTCCCACAGGATCTTCCCCTTCCTCTGCTCCCATCCTGTTTTCCTGAAAAACCTGGATAATATCCATAGCCTCTTCCAGAGTCTCTGGCTCTGCAAGCCCCAGCTGATCCATCCAGTCCTTTCTCATCCACAAAAGACAGGGACCGTGGTCGATTACTGCTTCCGGAAGCGCCATCAGCTTACCATCAAAGGTTCCTGCACCGAGAAGCTGGGGACCATAGCTGTTATACATGGCCTTGATTCTCGGGGAGGTACAGTTTGCATAAACCTCAGTCAGATCCTCCACCATGTCATTTTCCACAAGAACATTTAAAGTCTCCCTGTCTGAAACCACCAGTACATCCGGCAAAGTGTGATCATTTACCAGCACATTCACATACTCGTCGTAGCGATCCTCCCGCTCCATATAGGCATTTTCATTCTGCACGTTCAGAATCTCTTTCAGATATCTGGTATAAGCGCTGTCTTCGTAGGTATTTCCTGCTGGAAGATTGGAATTATTGGCACCGCTCATCTGTCCTAAAGTATAAGTCACAAGCTCCGGGTACTTTCCATACGGAGTTGTGGAAGCTTTTTTCCACAATCCGCTATCTGTAGAATTATCTGTCTGGGATTCTTCTGTTTCTGTACTTTTCTCTGCATCCGTTCTGTTTTCTGCTGTCTTTTCCGTCTCGTTGTCTACAGTGCCTGGGTCAGCTGCATCAATTCCGGAATCACTGCATGATTCCTCAGAAAGCTCATAATCTGCTTCTTCGTATTCCACACCCGTTGTCTCTTTTCCCATATTTCCAGCTGCGCTATCACAGCCTGTCAATGAACCAGACGAAATCAACATGGAAAAAGTCAGTCCCAATACCAGAATTCTATTTTTTTTCTTCACTTTTTCCACCTTTCTTTCCTGTTGTGTCCTCTGTGTCTTCTTCCGGCTCCTGCAAAAACTTTTTCGCAGAAAACTCTCCGGCTGCCACAGCCTCCTCATCCGCTTTTTCTCTTGGAATTCTCATTTCCACCCTGGTGCCTTGATTGATCTGGCTAAACACCTTGATTCCATACTCCATCCCATAAAGAAGCTGCATTCTGTCATTGACATTTTTAAGACCATATCCGGAAGCCTTGTAAGTTACCAGCTTATCTGCCTCTTCCTGTTCCATTCCTGGTCCATTATCCTCCACAGCAAGAAGCACATCCTCACCGTCCTTTACAAAAAACAGTTTCAGAATCTTCTCTCCTTCTTCTTTCATGTCCAGCCCATGCTCCAATGCATTCTCCACAACAGGCTGCAGCAGCAATTTAGGCACAATATCTCCTTTCACCTCCGGGTCAATGTCCCAGATCACCTGAAAATCATTGTCATGCATCACCAGCTGGATATCCAGATACGCCTTAATATTCTGAATACAGTTATCCACAGTTACCATATCCTGCCCCTTACTCAAAGCAGTCCGGTAGAACATAGATAAGGACAAAGTAACCTTACTGATTTCCCTCTGATTGCTTCGAATAGCCATCCAGTTGATAACAGACAGGGAGTTATACAAAAAATGAGGGTTGATCTGGGCAGTCAGTGCCTTCAGTTCAAACTCTTTCAACGCAATCTTATTCTCATAAACCTCATGGATCAGACGATTGATCTCGTCCATCATGCTTCGGAAGCTGCGCACCAGAAGGCCAATTTCATCTCCAGCATTGCTGTCCACCGTAACCTCACGGCTCCCCTGGTTTACCCGGTTCATGTTATCGGTAAGCTCCTCAATCTTTCTGGTAAAAAGTCTGGAAAAAGAAAGTCCCAACACCAGAATTATGGCTACACAGGCCGCAATCAGGGGAATCTCGCTGACCAGGATTCCTGACACAGAGCTGTCCACTGCTGATTGCAGCTTATACAGATAAAAAATCCATCCGCAAGCCGCGTTCTTCCGGTTTACAAAAGCATAATCTCCCTGCCCGGACTCCAGAAACTCCCTGGAGACAGCCTCTCCCGAATCCTTTTCTTCCTTTTCACCCAGCATTTCCTTCTGAAACAGAACATTTCCCCCTTTATCCAGGATCATGCCCCCGGATTCTGCAGAAATAATCTTTTCAAAGGGCTGAAAAATCTTATTATAATCCAGTGTAACGCAAAGAACTGCTGTCTGCTCTCTGCCAGTATAAATCCGCCTTACAGCTGCAATCTCCGGTATCTGGCTGTCCACCACCCACTGCACAGACACATCCTCTTCCAGTTTGTCATACCACCACTCCTTATCCACCTCTGACAAAGGCACAAGTGTATACTCATGGCGCACTTTAATGCTTTCTGCAAACAACTGGATCTGTATAATGGCATCATGATAAGACTTTGGTACAGACAAAAGAGGATCTGCTACTTCTGTATATTTTATATACGCTTGATAATTATCCATATTTTTCTCCGTGATCAGATCCTCAATATCCGGGGAATAAGTGAGATAATTCAGAAGACTGGAAAAAACTTCTATCTGGCTGTCGATTCCCTCTCCGGTCTGTTCCAGAATGGAAGACATATCCTCCATTTCTTTTTCCCGGAGCAGACTGCTCATGCGGCCATGGCTATACAATACAAGCAGGATCATGGGAACCAGGCTGGCTGTCACAAGAAGAATAGTCAGCTTATGACGATATTTCATATTCTCAAATTTATTCTTTATGACTGCCGGTATTTTCATCCTCTTCACCGGTTCCTTTCCGATAGGACTCCGGGCTGCTTCCATAATATTCCCTGAAACTTCTGCAGAAATAAGAAACATTGGGGATTCCTACCTGTTCACTGACCTGTGCCACCTTCATATTAGAATTACACAAAAGCTCCTTCGCCTTTTCCATCCGAACCACACGTATAAAGCGGTTCAGGTTCATACCAGTCTCTTTTTTAAAAATAAAGCTGAGATAGCCAGAAGACAAATACACCTTCTCCGCCAATGTCTCAAGACTTAAATCCTCCGCATAGTGCTGGTAAATATAATTCTTCACAGAAGCAACTTCATCTCTGGAATCACTCATGGAACGCTCCAGAAACTCCTCGTACTCCTTAATATTCTCCTGGGTGATTGCAAGGATCTGCTTCAGATTGGTACAACTGTACAGCCGCTCTACCTCATGATCCAGCTTCCGCTCCTCAGAGAACTGATTTTCCTGAAAAAGCTCCTGGATCACATTGGAAAAAACAAATTTCACATACATGGCAGAGAAACGGGTATCATTCTCATATTTCTTCACCAGACACTCAAAATGCTTCTTCAGCTGCTCCACATCTTTGCGGGAAATGTCTTCGGAAATCTTCTCCATCAGACGGGAATCCTGTGTCTCCGCATTCACCGGCTGGCTGTCAGAGGCCTCATTATTAAACACATGCACATCTGGATGATAAAATTTCTCCTCCATGGTCTGCTCCAACTGGGACATAATTTCAGGCAGCGCCTCATGCCCTTCAAACCGGCTGCTCACTGCAAGGTGAAAACTTGCAGAGTAATTCTGCTTCAAAATGTCATATAAATGCTTGGCAACCAGCTGATAATCGCAGTACACATCAGAAAAAAACAGCACAGACTGTCTGGTATTCAGATTCAGGTAAAAGAAATTCCGGTGCAATCCCTGCATCAGTTCCTCATCAATATTATCTGGAACATTGTCAAAAAATGCCTTATCTGATTCGATAAGAATCGCACAGTGCCACTGCTCCCAGTTAGATTCATCTAAAATCTCCCCAGCTTTTTTCAACACTTCTTCATTTCCGGAATACAGGTAAGTCTGAAGAAAATACTGAAGAAGAAAATTCTTCCCTTTCTCTTCCTTCTGCTTCTTGGACCGGATACTTTGAAGCTCTGCTTTTACTTTCCCGATAGTTGTATGAAATGTATCCGGATCAACCGGCTTCAGCACGTAATCCTTCACTCCGTAACGCATAGCTTCCTGGGCAAAAGCGAAATCACTGTATCCACTAAAAATTACAATTGGAAGATTGGGATACTCTTCTCTGACCTTGCTAGCCAGCTCCAGACCGTCCATATGAGGCATTTTTATGTCTGTTAAAAGAAAATCAATCTCTTCACTTCGCAATACATTCAGTGCCTGCCTGCCATTGGCAGCCTCATGGATCTCGTATTCTCCCTCTTCCTGTGCCAGAAGGAATTTAATTCCCTCCCGCTCAATTTTCTCATCGTCTGTTATCAAAACTCTGTACATATTGGTACTCCGATCTTTTATTATATTTAACACCGGGACAACTCTTCCAACTGTCATTTATGTCCGTCTGTCAGAAAAGCCAGAAATTTCATATCGCCTGTTGCTTCGCCCCATTTTTTCTGTCTGGCGCACATGAAATCTTATATAAAGATAAAGATAGCCCCTCGCATCTCTGCAAAGAACTATCTTTATTTTAACATTCTGGTATCATATTGAAAAGGGAATAATCTCCAAATTTCTCAGGTAAAAACCGTTCTTTTACCCAAAGAAATCAACCCTTAACTGCACCTGCAACAACTCCCTCGATAATATATTTCTGGCAAACCAGATATACAACAATAATCGGGATAATGTCGATCATAATACTTGCCATCATCGGTCCCATCTGCACATGACCATAGCTTCCACGGAAATACTGGATTGCCATTGGAATTGTTTTATACTTCTTAATATCCAGAACCAGTGTTGGAAGAAGATAATCGTTCCATACCCACATCAGCTCCAGAATTGCAGTAGAGATAATGGTTGGTTTCAAAATCGGAATCAAGATCTTAAAGAAAACCTGCAGAGGACTGCATCCATCAATCATGGCAGCTTCCTCAATTTCCAGCGGGCTTCCTTTTACAAAACCGGTAAACATAAATACTGCAAGTCCGGCACCAAATCCAAGGTAAACAATGCAAATGGTGTATGGATTATTCAGTTTCAAAGTATCTGCTGTTTTTGCCAGGGTAAACATAACCATCTGGAAAGGAACAACCATACTGAATACGCAAAGGTAATACAGAACCTTGGAAAGCAAGCCGTTTACACGTACAATGTACCATGCGCACATAGAGCAACAAAGCAGAATCAAAACAACAGACATAACTGAGATCACAAGGCTGTACCAGAAGGATTTCAGGAAATCCATCTGTGTGACGCTGGCTATAAAGTTCTGGATTCCGTTCCAGGTCTCAGATGTAGGAAACTGGAAAACACCAGATGTAGTAATTGCGGACTCCACTTTTAAGGAGTTAAACAGGATCATAACAATCGGGTAGATCCAGATAATTGAAATTATAGAAAGAATTATAGTTGGGATAATACTTTTTTTCTTATCTGCCATTATGCCTGCACCTCCTTAGATGATGTTGCACGAAGCTGGATCAATGCGATCGCAACAACCAGTACAAAGAATACAACTGCTTTTGCCTGACCGATCCCCTTCCATGCAGGACCACTTCGTCCGTAGAATGTATCGTAAATGTTCAGTGCCAGTAACTGTGACTGTTTTCCAGGATCTCCGCCTGTAAGGGAAAGGTTCTGGTCGAACATCTTGAATCCGTTTGTAAGAGTAAGGAATGTACAAATTGTAACAGATGGCATGATCATCGGAATCTTGATTTTAAACAGGATCTGTGTTGCGGTTGCGCCATCAATCTGTGCGGCCTCAATCAGATCCGGAGATACGTTATTAAGACCAGCCACATAAATGATCATCATATATCCAATCTGCTGCCATAACAACAGAATGATCATTCCAATAAAACCATTTGTTGCAGACAACTTCAGAAGAGGCTGTCCCCACATGGAAAGCAGACCGTTTAACAGTGTCTGCCAGATATAACCAAGTACAATACCACCGATCAGGTTCGGCATGAAGAATACAGTACGGAACACGTTTGTTCCTTTGAATCCTTTTGTCAAAGCCAGTGCAATGGAAAATGCCAGCACATTGATCAGAATACTGGAAACAAATGCGAATACAACGGTCAGCCAGAATGCATGACTGAAGTCACCGCCGATAAAAATTTTCTGGTAGTTGGAAAGTCCAACCCAGACTACATCTTTTACAGTTGAAAATTTACAAAATGAAAGATAAATACCCCAGATAAACGGCCATAAGAAACCGATAATAAATGCAGCCAATGTTGGCAGAACAAATACCGGCCACCATTTTTTCAGAGATTTTCCTACCATTTTTCACTCCTCCTTTTCCTGTTATGACACCTTTGCGGAAGGTTATCCGCCACCCCAAAACATTACATCATTTTCCCATTAAAATGGGGAGGCTGTATTTCGCCTCCCCACCCTGTTCACCATTCTATATTATGTCCTGAATTTCTTCCGGACATATTATATGCTGTTGGAAAGAAATTTATTACCTGTTACGATTATTCGGAAAGAGCTTTCTCAGTTGCCCAATTGTCAACGAATGCGGAAACTACATCATCCCAGGAACCGCTTCCTGCTGCATATAATGTAAGTGCTGTACCAAGACCGTTCTTCCACTCTTCAGATGGCATTGTTGTGAAGTTCCATGATACAGGTGTAAGACCAGCTGCTGTATACTCTGCATCCTGTTTTACAAATACGTTTGTGGATTCCTGTGCTGTTTTGAAAGGAATTGTGAAGCCCATATCTTCTGACATAGCCTTTGTTCCATCCTCAGAAGTTACACACCAGTTCATGAAATCAAGTGTTGCCTGAATATCTTCCTCGGAAGCTTCTTTGTTTACACACCAGAAGTTCTCTGTACCGGTTGCAAGGCCTTCATTCTCATCATCAACACCGAAGTAAATCGGGATCATAGCCAACTCGTCATCACTGTATGTCTTGGACAGTTCGCCATATTCCCAGGAACCATTCTGATAGAATACTGCATCTCCGTTGATGAACTCGTTACGGGAGTCATCTGCTGTCTTAGCAGAAAGCTCTGCTCCATCGCAGGTAGAATCTGTAATATAAAGATCAAATACGTTCTTATAGTTATCAAGGTATGTTCCCTTGATTGCATCTGTATCATCGATGCCATCTGCCTGATACTCATAGTAGATTGGAAGGTTTGCAAGGTGTGTTTTGAATCTCCAGTCAGAGGATCCGTCCATACCAGCGCTTGTGAAAGCACCTTTCACTCCAAGCTCATCTTTTCTTGCCTGGATGTCATCCGCAACCTTCTTCAGATCATCAAAGCTCTTGATGTCATCTACTGTGTAGCCTGCTTTTTCCAGTAAGGTTTTGTTTACGATCAGTCCATAGGACTCGATTACGTATGCAATACCATCAACTGCATCACCGTCTTTTACAGTGTAAGCATCAGATGTAAGCTGTGAGTAGATATCAGATCCGGACAGATCATAGCAATAATCCTTCCAGTTCTTAAGTCCTACTGGTCCATTTACCTGGAAAAGTGTAGGAGCATCGCTCTTAGCCATCTCAGACTGAAGTGTGGTCTCATACTGTCCGGAAGCTGCTGTAACAACTGTTACCGGAACGCCTGTCTCTTCTGTATATTTTGCTGCCAGGTTCTGCCATGCTTCATCCTGCTCTGGTTTGAAGTTTAAGTAGTAAACCTTTCCAGCTGCATCATCAGCCATAACCGGTAATGCCGGTACCATAGAAGCTGCCATAACTGCGCTAAGTCCCATTGCTGCGATTTTTCTCATCTTCATAATTTTACTCTCCTTTTCTTTGAGAACCGTTTCTTAAGATGTTTATATAATACTGATTTTTCTGTTAAAAAACCATGATAAAAAATCAAGAAACATGTTCATTTTTTTAGAGAGTGATATTTGAATATGGACATTTTGTCGCAACTTGTACAAAACATTACAATTTTTATCAGATCCAGACTTTGAATAATAATTCGGGTCACAAGCCAGAACCTATTGGAAAAAGCAGTCTGTGAAACATCTCATATATGCAAAAGAGGACTGCTTGCGCAGTCCCCTTTCTCTTTCCGCATGTGCGGAGAAAAATCATATTCAGGCTTTTCCAACGGATCCGAAGATTTCCATTTTCTCTTTAACAGTAGCCTTGATTGCATCGAAGCCAGGTGCAAGAAGCTTACGTGGGTCATATCCTTTACCCTGCTGATCTTTGCCTTCCTCGATGTATTTACGTGTAGCTTCTGCAAAAGAAAGCTGGCACTCTGTGTTAACATTGATCTTGGAAACTCCAAGGTCGATAGCTTTCTTGATCATGTCTGTAGGAATACCTGTACCACCGTGAAGTACTAACGGCATATCACCTGTAAGCTGCTGGATTGCATCCAGAGTCTCAAAGCTTAAGCCCTTCCAGTTAGCTGGATATTTACCATGAATGTTACCAATACCTGCTGCCAGGAAATCGATACCAAGATCAGCGATCATCTTGCATTCCTTAGGATCTGCGCACTCGCCCATACCGATAACGCCATCTTCCTCACCACCGATGGAGCCAACCTCTGCCTCTAAGGACATTCCATGCTCTCTTGTGATCTTAACCAGTTCTTTAGTCTTAGCAACGTTCTCTTCGATCGGGTAATGAGAACCGTCGAACATGATGGATGAGAATCCAGCCTCAACACATTTCAGGCATCCTTCATATGAACCGTGATCCAGGTGAAGTGCAACCGGAACAGTGATCTTCTGCTCTTCCATCATACCTTTAACCATTCCAACAACGGTCTTATAACCAGCCATGTACTTACCAGCGCCTTCGGAAACGCCCAGAATAACCGGGGAATTCAGTTCCTGTGCTGTAAGCAGAATAGCCTTTGTCCACTCAAGGTTGTTGATATTGAACTGACCTACTGCATAATGTCCAGCTTTTGCTTTTTTCAGCATTTCTGTTGCATTAACTAACTCATACATGATAAAATTCCTCCTATCTTTGGAAACACCTTAACTATTTCCATTGTCTGTAGTTTAGCAGATTTTTCCCCATTCGTCTACCTCTTTGCAAAAAAAATGAGTTATTGATTCTTTTTTCATTCACCTGGAGCGTGTTTGAAAAAGGCTTTCTGCAAGATGTGCGTCACAATTTGTGGAAGATTTTGCCCGGATGAGGGCACCGTAGCGGGCTATGGCAACTGAATTCGAGCAAAATATACTGCAAAGTGGGGCGTGCAGATTGCGGGAATGCTTTTTCAAACACGCTCTGGCACACAAAATATCCAAAAAACCGAAAAAATATCTTGCAAAAACTTTCTTCTTTGTATATAATAAATTCGTTCACGGATGGATTCCCGAGTGGCCAAAGGGGACAGACTGTAAATCTGCTGGCGATGCCTTCGAAGGTTCGAATCCTTCTCCATCCATTTGATGAATATAATTCATCTGTTGTAGCCAGTGGTTACGTGCCGATGTGGCTCAATTGGCAGAGCAGCTGATTTGTAATCAGCAGGTTATCGGTTCGAGTCCGATCATCGGCTTTTGGTTTTAAAAGAATATATCGCGGGATGGAGCAGTCTGGAAGCTCGTCGGGCTCATAACCCGAAGGTCATAGGTTCAAATCCTATTCCCGCTACTTATGCCCAGATAGCTCAGTTGGTAGAGCAGAGGACTGAAAATCCTCGTGTCGCTGGTTCGATTCCGGCTCTGGGCATTTTAAATGCCGAAGGTTGTTTAGGAAAAAACTTGGCGTTTAAGATGTGAAATATATGACAAATTTAACATGGAGCATTAGCTCAGTTGGTAGAGCACTTGACTTTTAATCAAGTTGTCCGGGGTTCGAATCCCCGATGCTTCACTTCACAGAATGCCGGAAATCCTTTATTTGTAAGGGTTTCCGGTCTTTTTTTATAACTCCTAAATAACACCAAGTAATCGTGAGTAAATGTCCCATTGAAAACAAGATGTCTCAAATGTGTCTCAGATAAAAATGAAATCCACGCTTTTATCTTTTTATTTTCTTTAAATCAAAATTTGATTACAAAGAAAATTGAGTTGATTTTAAAGCGTGGATTTTATTTATTTAGAAGTTATTTGCTATGAAAGTCCCATCCGTTATCCATGAATTCGCTTATGCAAGCATGGTTCATTCATGGATATCGGACGGAATTTTTGAGTACTTTTTTAATGTGTCAAAGCATTATGGACGTATGATAGTGCCTGCGTTTTCCATAATTTCTACGATTTCGTACATGTTGGTAACGCTGCCGACTGCCAGGCTTTCTTTCAGGCCGTAGAAGTCAAGGCAGGTACCGCAGGTGAGGATTTTTACTCCTTCTGCTTCTAAAGATTTCAGATCTTCCAGGGAATCGGAGTCTTCGCAGGTAAGGGATGCTCCGGAGTTGTAGCACAGAATGATCTCTGGGAGCTGATCCTGTTTGGTGAGAGCGAAAATGAAGGATTTCATAAGAATCTTTCCAAGCTGTTCTTCACCATTTCCCATGGTATTGGCGGAAAGGACGGCTACAAGACCATGTTTCTTGGAATCCGGGGTGCAGGCGGGAGCGGCGGATTCAGCTGCTGGTGTTGAGGTTGTGCTGTTTTCCGGAATCTGGAAGGTTACGGTGAAATCTTTCTCTGTTTTTTTCTCAGAAGAGACTGTAAAGCCTTTGCTGTTGCCAAATTTGGTAAGGTTCTGGACGGCAATTTCATTGTCAACGAGAATGATAAGGGTACCGCCATTTGTCATTTCTTCGGATTCTTTCTTTGCGTTTACAACTGGGAGTGGGCAGGCCATTCCTCTCGCATCAAATGTTTTGTTTTCCATGTGTAATTTCTCCTACTATCTATATTGTATTTTTTTAATTGACATTTTTTAACAGACTCTATAATACAGCATATATTAAGTAATGGATACTCTGACACAGTAAATTTTTAATATATTGCGTAAGTAATGCTGAAAATTAATTTGTACTGCATTAGAGCCTGTTTAATAATTAAATTATACACTCATATATGCCCTCAGGATCCAGGTCTTGCTCCTGAAGTAGTTTCTCAAGGGCAGTGCGGCTTGTGGGGGGCGCACACCAGGAAAGTCCGCAGCTGGCAGAGATACTTCTTGGAACCGGAATCAGTCTTCCTGGAGCACCAGTGGCTTTGCAGGATTTCTCCATGGCGATGGCGTCAGTGGTGCAGCGAAAGGTGATGATTAAGCGTTTTTCCTGGGAAATCATGGGGTACCTCCTGATTGACCGCATATTTGGTCGTAAAAAATTTTCTTTCTATTAAAGTGCGATATATGGTGCATTACAAACTTTCTGCAGAATAGGAAGTGGTCGTTGTTTCACTGGGTTCTGCTGAAAGTTCTCCGCAATCTGATTCATTTAAGAATGAAACTGATCTCTGTTCCGGAGCCACTTCAGCAGGTGTCACCAGATACCCATGCGAAACCGGTTCAATAGTCTGTTCCATTACCCTGTGAAGGAGCTCCAGGCCGCCTGTGCCCTTGAAGGCTCCATAGAGAAAGTTGTTGGAGATTTCTTCGGTGATGGATTCCAGGCCTTCCATGATCATGCCTTTGCCTGGTGTTTCGTACCAGCGGATGAGAATTTCATCTTCGGGAAGGAAGAAAATGTTGATTTTTCTTCGAACACATTCTTCAAGGAAGGTGAAGTCCAGCTTCAGGACGGCGGTTCCGTTTTCATCTGTAGTGAATTCTCCGGAGGCTGCAATCAGATAGCTTTCCTCGTGGAGGGTAAGCCAGGATTCTTTGAATTTTCCAAGTCCTGTCGGGATGTTATGCCATTCGCCGGATTCCAGAAAGTTTACGGAGAAATTGCCTTTTTCACAGGAGAATGAAATCTTTTGCACACCTTCCGTCATATTATTGTGGAAAATCTGGATAAACAGCGGGAAAAGACCAATGCTCTGTGGAGAAAGTTCAAAAACTTTGCCATTAAGCTGTTGGGTGAACTGGTAAGGATTCGGCGCAGGAAGTCCTTTCACGTAATTCCAGGTATTAGGTCGTGTATTGGTGCTGCGGCGGAGTCCGGGCGGATTCTTTTTCCAGCCGCCCTTTCGGAGAGAAGGAAGTGTCTGAGGTGCTTGAATGCCGTTTTCAAGCTCTGCAGTCAGGCGGTTCAGGAGTGTCTGGGCGCATGGGTTTTCAGGCAGAATATCTGCAGGATGAAAGTTGCGCGGAAAGTGCTTGCGGATAATGTTCAGCATGACGCAGTTCTGGAAAAGTTCGTTATTTCCGGCATTTGTGACTACAACCATGTTCATGTCAGGGTAAACGATCACATTCTGACCAAGCATTCCATTGAATTCAAAGCTGCCCGGGCGAGCCTCCATCCACAGCTGGTAGCCATAGCCGAAAGTACCTTCGATGCTTTCCTTATGCTTAGCAGTGGAGACTTCAACCCAGAATTCCGGGATAATCTGCTGATCGTTCCATTTACCCTTCTGAAGATAAAGCTGACCTAATTTAGCCATGTCCTCAGTGCAGAGGAAAAGTCCCCAGCCGCCCTTGGTAATGCCTTTAGGGCAGGTTTCCCAGAAATAGCGGGTGATTCCAAGGGGAGCAAAAAGCCGTGGTTCCAGGTACTCGGTAAGTGACTGGCCGGTGCGTTCCGTGACGATGGCGGACAGAACGTAGGTATTCAGGCTGTTGTACTGGAAATTTTCCCCGGGGGTGCCGGTGATGGAAGAATTCAGGTAGCTGGTGAGCCAGTCGTTTCCAGAGACGATCCCGGATTCGTTGAAAGTGACGCCGCTGGTCATTGTGAGAAGATTTTCTACAGTGACTTTAGGGCGGAAAATCTTGTTAAAGGTGTTCAGCTTTTTCTGGAAAATGTCGTAAATGTTCTCGTCCAGGGAAAGCTTGCCTTCCTCTACCAGAAGACCAATTGCCATGCCGGTGATGCTTTTGCACATGGAATGGGTCACATGCCAGATTCGGCTGCGGTAGGGGGCGAAATTGGCCTCGCAGATGACCTTTCCATTTCGGAGAACCATGAAATGGTGCATATCTGTATAGTGTGAAGTGTCCAGATCCCGCAGCAGGTCGGCCAGCATGTCAGAGGAAATACCCTGACTCTCCGGCGTGGCGCGGGGAAATGGCTGCTCGTATGGTTTGTCAAATGGAAATTTAGGCTTTTGCGGGAAGAAATCTACCCGGCTGGCTCCGTCCGTTTTTCCCAGGATAATGTTTGTAATCAGTTCTGCAACTGCAATCTGTTCTTTTGCCATAAGGTGCTCCTTTCTTTGGGAAAGCGGTAAAAGTTGTTGTTAGGGTTATTGTAGCAGTGGGGGACAAGTGTGTCAATAAGGTGTGAAATAGGGAAAATTTATAAAAAATGGTTCTATAGGTTGTATTGGCAGACATAAATATAACTAGAGTCTGTTTGAAAAATCATTCCCGCAATCTGCACGCCCCACTTTGCGGTATATTTCACCCGAATTCGGTTGCCGTAGCCCGCTACGGTGCCCTCATCCGGGCAAAATCTCCCACAAATTGTGACGCACATCTTGCAGAAAGCCCTTTTCAAACATGCTCTAGACCCTGCACAATCATGAAAAGTGCGCAGTTCGCAGATGAGTTTTTTCAGGCATATTCTGGCGGCTGTTTGCTGTTAGCTGTTCGTGCAGTCTGCCGGAGGCAGAAAAAGTGCCTGAAATGGTACAAAGTTAATTGCATTAGGAGACAGCGGCGGTGATGAGCTTTTGGATTTTGGACAGGCATGACAAGAAGGAGGACCTTTATGAGATTATTGAAAAAATATTTCAACCGGGAAAATAAATTCAGTTTGAAAGAACGTTTCAATATGGTGATGACTGTGGTGACTTGCTTTTTCATGGGAGTGATGGGTGAAAATGGACGGGGTATGCAGGGAATAAAGGGACTGATTGGTGGAATCGGCGGACTGGCTGTAAGGATGAATGGATGGCTGAGTGTGGTGACTGGCTGGGAGTTGGGCGCGCATGAAGCACATGGAATATATGAAAAAGGTATAGTGGGAAGATTTTTCCAGGGAAAGATGCTGGAAGGAATAGATGTGGTGAAGCGTGGACAGGCTTTAGTGGAAAGGGCTGGGCTGCGAGGAAGAAGGGGAAATCGGATACGGGATGTTTCACATGAGAAGGGACTGCCTTGCATGGAACGATGGGTGTGCAGAGGCAGTCCGTAGGGGCATAATCGGTTGATTTAATGTAACTGTGAACTATGTTCACGAAAACATCTCGCGGTATAGTATCTGCGGAAAAGTTACATTAATTGTTAAAATGAACTGTAATCGGACAGATTTCGCTGTTGGTGCCGACTCTCATGTTCGGCCCCCAGATTCCGGCTCCGGAAGTGACAATGTTGTGCATATTTCCTTTTCGAAGGTAGCCACAGGAATTTTCCCAGAATAGATGGATAATCAGGTTTCCGGGGAAAATCTGGCCGTCATGGGTGTGACCACAAAGGTCAAGGTCAACACCGGCAGCTGCTGTCTCGTCCAATTCTTTTGGCTGATGGTCAATGAAAATAATTGGTTTTCCCTGGTCCAGCGATTCGGTAAGCTGGGCCGGAGTGGCTCTGGAGCCTTCTACTTTTTCACAGCGGGAGGCATCCCGGCGGCCGACAATATAAAATTTGTTGTCGATCAGAACAGATTCATCGTCTAGCAGGTGAATTCCTGCGTCTGTAAGAAATTCTTCCATTCTGGGATCGTTGTAGTTATCTTCTGTTCCGTTGAAGGTGAAACCTGCCAGGATTGGTTCGTTCAGGTCGTGATTGCCCCAGCAGGCGTAAACTCCATATTTGGACTTAATTCCTTTTAAAATTTCTTTTAATTTATCTGGTTTGGAAATGGCGTCATATTCATTATCGAAAATATCACCTGCGATACAGACTACATCTGGATTTTCAGTATTGATCTTTTTCACAATTCGTTTTGCCTGGGCGGTTCCCATGCTGTAGCCGAAATGGGTATCAGCGAGAAGGACTATTTTCAGGGAATCCATGCCGTCAACTGTTTTTTCAACGTTTATCTCATAAGGTGTAGTTTTCACATGGGTTACATGAAGGATTCCGTAAACACTGAGGCTGATGATCAGTATGGTGCAGATCAGGCCTGTGATGACGAAAGTGCTGCGGTGCCCGATAAACGGGGCATGGAATATGTATTTCAGTATCAGACGGCCAAAATCAACGACAGCGATTACCAGCAGAATATAGATGAAAGTTCCGAGAAAATAGTTACCTGTATGCTTGAGAATACGGTGCAGGTTGGCCGGCTTTTTGATGAGAAAGCCGGTGAGCAGGGCTGTTGCTAATATTATGTAAACTCCTATAAAGGAAGCGCGAAATGCCATTGTCTGAAAAAGTCTGTGACAGGCGCCCATCCATCGTATCATCCAACGGACAACGTATGCATTGATCAAGATGTATAGGGGTGCGAGAAAGAGTGCGGCCATAGAAAAACCTCCGTTATATTTACTTTGAAAATTAGCAGTTACACGCTTTGTTACCGTGTCTGCGCAACAATGGGTACAGTATACTACGGTTAATAAGTTTTTGCAATTGTGCATATAATAGGGAGAAATGAGAGAGTCAGGAGAGCTGTTGCTTATGCGGCAAAGCGAGAAAGATTCCTGAAACCGGGAACATCAGGTATGCCGATTATTTTTAAGCAATGGCAAAGTGCAGGAAATATATGAGAAAATGGTTTCGGAGCTTTTATTCTTCAGGGCTGTTTATTCCATTCATTTTATTATTGCCGTATATGTGTACAATCGCCTTGAATGGGGCGGATAAAGCACTTTTACTGCATTCTCCGGGGGTGGAGGATATGGTTCCGCTGATGTTGATGGTACAGATGAAAGGGGATTATGCGGAGGAAGCGGTGAAAGCTCAGGCGGTGATTGCAAGGTCGGAGGTGTACAGGCGGCTGGAGGAGGGGGAAAGTGAAGGAGAAATTCTGGATGAAGTAAGTGAAAGTATCGCAGGGAAAAACAGGGAAAGAAGAGTTGAGCAAATGACAGCTGCGACAGAAGATGAAGAGGTGTTATCCTTCCGAATAGCAGAATTAAATAGTGGCAGGAGTTTTGTTGTTGGATATGGAGGCGTTTGGAAATTACTGAGTGCGGTGGATAAGCTGCAGCAGTATGGAGCAGCGGCAGAGGCAACGGCCGGGCAGGTTCTTACATATAATGGAAAGCTGAAATTAGTTCCGTATCATGAGATCAGCAGCGGTAAAACCAGGGATGGGACAGAAGTTTTTCACAGTGCAGAATATGGCTATCTGAAATCAGTGGAAAGCAGTCAGGACAGGGAGGCTCCAGGCTATGTAAACAGTGCATATGTGCCTGCCAGTCAGCTTCCTGCGAAGCTGATGGTCAAAAAGCGAGATAGTGCCGGTTATGTGACTGCGCTGACAGCTGATGGAAACTGGCTTGAGGGTGAGACTTTTCGCCAGGGCATGCATCTGGCTTCCGCAGATTTTTCCGTGCAGAAAGTAGGAAAAATGGTACGCTTTTTATGTAAAGGAAAAGGACATGGGCTTGGATTTTCCCAGTATGGGGGGAATGAGATGGCGAAGAAAGGGAGTAGCTGGGAGGAGATATTGGAGACATATTTTCCGGAGATGGAGGTTGAGGTGGTGATGGAGATGGGAAGGTGAAAAATGTTGCTGAAAGTCAAAAAATTACTTTTATTATAAAAGTTTTGTAAAACCCCTTGCATTTTTCAAAAAAAGTGTTATAGTATAACACATACTTTATGATGTAGTAATTAAAACTACATGATAAAGTTTGCGAAACATTATAAACCTAGGAACCAGACTGATTTCTGGAAAAGTTACTTTGGAAAAGTTTTAGGAGGTGCTATCATGAAATTTAAATTAAAAGATCCGGGAAGTGCGATTACACATGGGATTGCTTTTCTTCTGGCAGCAGTGGGAGCAGCGCCTTTATTGATTCGCTCGTCAGAGTGGAGCGATCATATTCATATTGTGGCACTGGGAGTGTTTATTCTTACGATGATGCTGCTTTATGCGGCAAGTACTCTTTATCATTCCGTTGATTCTACGGCGAAGGTGAACCGCAGACTGAAGAAGCTGGATCATATGATGATCTTTGTAATGATCGCGGGAAGCTATACGCCGGTGTGCCTGATTGTTCTTCATAACAAGATTGGATATATACTTTGCGCACTTGTGTGGGCGACAGCAATTCTGGGAATTGTATTTAAGGCATTCTGGGTGACTTGTCCGAAATGGATTTCTTCTGTGCTGTATATTGGAATGGGCTGGTTGTGTGTGCTTGCGTTCATGCCAATTATTCATGCATTGCCTAAGGCTGGATTTGGCTGGCTGCTGGCGGGGGGGATTATTTATACGATTGGCGGTGTGATCTATGCATTGAAGCTTCCCATCTTTAATGCGAAACATAAGAATTTTGGGTCACATGAGATTTTCCACGTATTTATTATGCTGGGAAGCGCGTGTCATTTTATTGTGATGTATTGTTTTGTGGCGAATATGCCGATTTGATGATATGGTAAGGTAAAATATTAGTAATGAAGTTACCTGTAACAAATATTTTAGACGAAGTTTTTTAATAATTTTTAATATTTAGAAGGAACTGTGATCTCCTCTAAAATTCCATCAGAGCTAATTTTTTTGCCCGGGTTAATTGTTTGATTGCATATTCCCGGCTCATGGCTTCTTCTTTGGTGGCGTAGCCTTCGTAGTAGACAAGGGTTACCGGACGTTTGGTTTTTGTGTATTTGGCTCCGTTTTTGCCGCTGTTGTGGGCTTTCAGGCGCTTTTCCAGACAGTTTGTCCATCCGGTGTAAAGAGTACCGTCGGCGCACTGGACGATGTAGGTGTAATTCATGGGGCTCCTTTTTTGGCTGTAAGGTGAAATTTCTTAATGTTTTACTATGAAAGTCCCGGACGGCAGCTGTGGGAGCGCTATAGGCGCGGAACAGCTGACTTTCATATATGGTGATATCGCCGACAGGCGACATGTCCGTTTAGGAATTAAATAAATATTTATGTAAAGGAGTATCGTCATGCTGTTAACTGGCTGACAATGCTCCTTATTTTTATAAAAAGCAATCGGTAAGCTGGTATATTATTTGCAGTCCTAAAGAATACTAGAACCTTTTTCAAACATGCTCTAGAGCGTGTCAGAATGGTTGCTATGGCGGGTCCCGGGCTCTTAGCTGCCTGGAAGGACTGGAAAAAAGCAGGTAGGATTTAGGTACCGACTGCGGATTTTCCCACCTGCTTTATTATACGTTGTTTTTTTACTTTTGTGAATGTTGATATTTCATGGAGTGAATTTTTTTACGGCAGATACGTGATCGGGTCGATTGGTTCACCGTCTTTTTTCATGGCGAAGTACAGGTTACTGCCTTCTTCGCTGTAATAAATGGTAGGAGCTGCGACATAGCCTATGATGGAACCTTTAGTGACGGTATCGCCTTCAGCAACGTCCAGATCAGTAAGCTGACCATAGATTGCCTGGTAGCCGTTTCCAAGCTCCATGGTGACGGTAGTGCCAGTCTGGGCATTATTTTCAATAGAATATACGGTTCCGTTTACTGCGGAAACTACAGGTGCACCTTCCACTGCCTGTACGGAAATCGCAGGGCTCAGTTTATACTGATCCAGAGTTGGAAAGTAAACGCTCTGATCCATGCTGTAATCAATGAGAACATGTCCGTTTACCGGCCACTCCATTAATGTATCTTCCGAGAAGTTGATTTCCGGTCCTTTGTGCAGGGAGACCTGAGCGTTTACGCTGGTGCTTTCTCCAATGTCAGCGGAGCTGGAAATATCAGCAGTATCGTTAATGTCAGCAGAGTTGGTTAAGTCCACGGTATTGTCAAGGCTTGCCATGTCTGTTGCGGATGAATTATCTGATTCGTTTATCAAAGACTCACTGTCGAGGATTCCGGTATCGGAAATTCCGTCCAGATCTGCTTCTACCATGTTAGTACCTGCTTCTGCAAGGGAAGAATCATCCGTGGAACTGTCTCCATCTGTTTTGGCAGTGTCACTTTCCTTGGTGCTTTCCAATGGAAGCACTTCCTGAATATGTTCTGGTTTGTTTGCAACCTGGTAAGCGGTCACTCCGAGAACTGCCATAACTGCAAGGAGAGCGCCGTTGAAAATAAATTTTGCTGTTCTGTTTTTCCTCATATTCTTTTCACCTCTACATACATTCTGTTCACAGCTGTTGTACCTGTCTGTATTTATAGGGTGTCCAGAAAATTGGAGGTTATTCATTAATTCATGAAAATGAGAAAATTTAAATTGGTGGCACTTATATAAGCGGCATGGTATAATAGGGGAAAACATGTGCGGTGCTGTGAAAAATAAATGAGGTCGGCAGTTGTGGGAGCGCCATAGGCGCGGAACAGCTGACTTTCATATATGGTGATGTCGCCGACAGGCGGCATGTCCGTTTAGAAATAATTTACAGGGGGTAACTTATAGTGAAGATTACAGAGGAGCTTTTGCAGAAAGCTGATCAGATTCCGAATTTCTCAGATGGAGTTATTATGCCGGATGGGGATTACAGATTGATTGAGGAGAAGGGCCATCTTCAGACCATGATGGCGCTTTTGCCATATCCGGAGAAGGAGATTTGGAAGATGATCCCGGAGAATGATTCGGCACTGTTCTGGATGATCGAGAAGACAGGATGTGTGCTTACAGATTATAATTCAACTGTGGGTATGGCGATGACGCAGTCGCAGAAGGAGGTTTTTGATGCACTGGTTGCCCGTGGGATTATTTCGCCGGAGTATTTTGATATTACCAGGCAGAGGCAGAAGATGCGGGATCAGGGCACGCAGGGAAGCACTGTATCTGAAGAGAAAACAGAACAGGATTGTTGAGGTATATAAATACGAAAACTGCTGTACCATTTAATGGACTTTGAAGAGGGCTTAAATGGATACAGCAGTTTTTTAGTTTCTGTTCACTGGCAGATTGCGGGAATGATTTTTCAAACAGGCTCTATCGAGACGTTGACTGCAGCGATAACAAAATTATTGTTCCATCTGTCGTCCAAGAAACCCGGCAGCAGTCTGAGTCAGAAGCTTTTCGCTGGTGCTTGGAATGTCTTTGTCGGTTCTTCCCATGAGGATGACACTGCCGATAGCATCTCCGGCGGCTATGATGGGCTGGATGACCTGAGATGTGGATGGAGCTGGCTGTTCATCTACTACAGGGACTTTGCCACGGTCTCTGGCACTAAGACATTTGGCTTCTCTGTCATTGATAACAGCTTCCAGCTGGCTGCTGATCAATTTTCCAATGAATTCCTTACTTCCCGGACCGGCAGCAGCTACTACCTGGTCGTGGTCGGTGATGCAGGAAAGCATGCCGGTGGCCTGGGAGAGGGACTCGGCGTATTCTTTTGCAAAAAGGCTAAGCTCTCCGATTGGAGAGTATTTTTTCAGAATGATTTCGCCTTCACGGTCGGTGAAAATTTCAAGCGGGGTACCTTCTTTGATTCGCAGGGTCCGGCGGATTTCTTTTGGGATGACCACCCGGCCCAGATCATCTATTCTTCTTACGATTCCTGTGGCTTTCATTTATCTGTTCCTCCTGTACTTTATGATGCAATTGTGGGAAACAATTGACCTTTTTTTTCTAGAGCGCGTCTGAAAAAGGCTTTCTGCAAAGTCTCCTGCAAAGTGGAGCTTGCAGATTGCGGGAATGATTTTTCAAACACACTATAGAGCTTGTTTTGTGGGTTTCCATATTTTGCAGTGTATGGATAGTATGTGAAAATATGGGGGAATTATGCGCGCGAGATGAGGCAAATTTTTTGATCGTGGCAATAAGAATTTATCATATTCAACCTTTTTGAAATGAAGTTAGGTGAAAAAGTTGGTTTACATAATAAGTGCCTTTTGTTATGTGTCACTAGTGAGCGGTAACAACGGGTTACTTTGGGCGCAAATTCATGTAAATTAGTATGGTTTACATATGGAAATTATGATAAAATATATCCATGAAGAAAAAAAAGCTTGTTTTTTTAGCGTTTGCGACCATTGCGATTGCATTATTGCTTGAAGCCGGAATTTTAAAGTATGTCAATGACAGTAATACATACAGGATGTCAAAAGTACTGCTGGATCGTGTTATCACCGTGCTCAATAAAAATGATGATAGTGAAAATGAACTCATCAAATCGCTAAAGGACGATTATATAGTAAGAGCAAAGGCTGTATCCTATATTATAGATGCAAAACCACAGGTGGAATATGATGTAGAAGAATTGCAGAAAATAGCAGATTTGATATTAGTAGACGAAATTCATCTGTTTGATAAAAACGGATATATCTACAGTGGTACTTTGCCCAAATACTATGGCTTCAGTTTTGACTCCGGAGAACAGATGGAATATTTTAAGCCTATGCTTACAGATAAAAAGCTTACCATGTGTCAGGATGTTACTCCGAATACCGCTGAAGGAAAGAACCTGATGTATGCCATTACATGGAACGAAGCCGGTACCAGAATGATCCAGATCGGCATCGAACCAAAGCGTCTGCTTAAAGAACTAAAGCAAAATGAAATCTCCGCTGTAGTAAGTGATATGCCTGTTTATAAGGGAATCGAAATTTTCGTGGCAGACTCCCAGACCAAAATTGTAAAAGGTGCTACGGATTCCAGACAGATAGGCGTGAAACTGGAAGGGCTTGTTGTATCATCTGATAAAAAAAGCGGCGAGACAGATGTCCGACTCATAAGGATAGGTGGAAAACGCTGCAAATGTTTACTCAGTCAGTATGATGACTATATTGTAGCTGTAACTATAGACAGTTCCTTTTATCGGCAAGGGAATATTTTTGCGGTTCTCATAGTTGGCGTGTATCTTGTATTGGCTTCCTGCTGTATGTTCTACATGCTTTCAAGAGTTATGAAAGAAAAATATGAAAAAGAAAAACTGCTGTACATATCAAACACAGATGAACTTACAAGATGCTTTAACCGACATGCATACGAAGAAAGGATAAACAACCTTGATCTCCGCGAGGAATGGATATATATTTCCATGGATCTTAATAACCTGAAACATATAAATGATTCTCTTGGACATGCTGCAGGCGATGAACTTATATGTGCAGCGGCCGACTGTATGAGGGAAAGTTTTGGAAATTATGGAAATGTCTACAGAATCGGAGGAGATGAGTTTGTTGTGATCATCACCGGAAATACAAAGGAATTTCAAAGCATAATAGAAAGCTTTGACCGGAGTGTTGCACAATGGCATGGGAAACTGGTGGATTCTATGACAATCTCATGGGGATATGTTTTCAGTTCTGAGAAAGAATGGGATAACATCTATGATATCGCCAAAGAAGCAGATGCAAGAATGTATAAGAACAAGGAACGCTATTACCAGGAAAGAAACATAGTCAGACGAAGGTAACAGATTGCGTTTTCCTTATATTTTCAAATATTCTAAATACAACAGAGTTGATTGAAATTCTTTTGGAATAACAAGAACCAGGATGAGACTTGTGCTCAGCCTGGTTCTTAAATTTTTTTCGCTTTTTATTCCTGACCGCCCCAGAAATCCACGGGCTCGTAGTCCTGTAATTTCGCAAGGAACCCCTTCTGCTGAAGTTCTTCCTGAATGGCATCCAGGATTTCTTCGCTTTCGGCGTCGATGGTGTGGTAGTGGTAGCCGGAGGTTACATTTTTCAGAAGGCTGGATTTGCCGGTGCTGATTTCCTCCATGTAGGCGCGGATGTCGCGGCGGGATTTGATTCCCATGTCAGCTTTCAGCACGCCGTAGACCTTGTGGTAGACGAATACGTCGCGAATCTGGCCGCCGGCGTCTACGATGGTGCTTAATTCCTCTTCAACCTGATCATCTGTGTGATAAACCTTAAAAACTCTGGAATATTTCCTGTCCTCCTGGAGCAGATAGCCTTTGTTGGTGGAAAAAATGGTGGCTCCGTTGGCACGCAGGAGAGAAATATCCTGGACAATAATCTGGCGGCTTACATTTAATTCCTTAGCTAAGGTACCGCCGGAAACGGGATTATTGCTGGAAGATAGGATATTCAGAAGTTGTTTTCGTCTTTCTTCACCTTTCATTTTTTATCTCCTGTCTGCTGGTTTGTGATGAAAGTTATCTGTTACCGTGTAGAGCCTTTGTCAAACATGTTTTGGGACGTGTTGATGGCGGGAAACAGATGACTTCCATTCTGATAATTGCTGTCGGTGGGGGAGTTCAGCCGAATAGGGCTTACTCCACCGGATGTAAATTTTTCATTGATAAATCCATAATAGGAGCGGAATGTGTAAGTGCTCCGCTTGATACATAATTTACACCCAAACCAGTGAGTCTGGCAATATTTTCTTTTGTTACATTTCCGGAAACTTCAATTTCGGCACGTCCGGCAATGTAGTCGATGGATTCTTTCAGCTGTTCAGTGGTCATATTATCCAGCATGATAATGTCCGCACCAGCTTCTACTGCCTCTTTTATCATATCCAGGTTTTCGACCTCTATTTCAATTTTGCGGACAAAAGGAGCGTAGGCTTTTGCCATGGAGATGGCCTGTTTTACGCCGCCTGCGGCACCGATGTGATTGTCCTTGAGAAGAACGCCGTCGGAAAGATTATAGCGGTGGTTATTGCCGCCGCCTACGCGAACGGAATATTTCTCGAAAATACGGTTATTCGGAGTGGTTTTTCTGGTGTCCAGAAGCTTGATCCCGGTTCCCTCAAGAAGAGCTGCAACCTGGCTTGTGTAGGTGGCGATTCCGCTCATTCTCTGGAGATAGTTAAGAGCGGTTCTTTCTCCGCAAAGGAGCACACGGATATCTCCGTAAATTTTTCCCACAAGCTGTTTATTTTCTACGTGGTCTCCGTCTTTTACATAGAATTCAGCTCTGGTGGATGGATCCAGAAGTGTGAAAACACGCTCAAAAACCTGGAGCCCGCAGATGATTCCATCTTCTTTGCAGATAAGATCTACAACGCCTGGAGTGGGATTGGGCATAACGCTGTTGGTAGATACGTCTTCGCTTGTGATATCTTCTTTTAATGCGCTTAAAATGAACGGATCAACATTTAATCCGAGAGTTACCTGATCATACATATAAAAATTCCTTTCTGCCTTCTGGATTCTGGCCAAGGGTGATGGCCTGTGTGGCAAGGTGATGATAAGTTTCGGCCAGGGTCTGAATGTCCTGGTATGGGGTGAAGTCTACGTGGGAAGCAAGGTAATCAGCAATTTCGCTAGCATTCTGGGGTGAAGCATTCTTAAGATCATGCTCTGCCATATCCTGCGCCGCACGTCTTGCGAAAACAAGGCTTTCCAGCAGGGAGTTGCTTGCCAGGCGGTTTTTGCCATGGACACCGTTGCAGGCAGCTTCTCCTACTACATAGAGATTTTCCATGGAAGAACGGCTTTGATAATCCACTTTTACGCCGCCCATGAAATAATGCTGTGCCGGAACAACCGGGATACATTCCTTGAAAACATCATAGCCCATTTCCCTGCAGTGTTCAACAATGTTTGGAAAATGGTGGCGAAGAGTTTCTGCCGGGATGGTGCGCAGGTCTTCCCAGACAAAGTCGGTGCCGTCTTTTGCCATCTGTTCGTGAATTTTCTGGGAAAGAAGATCACGGGGCAGCAGCTCGTTTACGAAACGGTTCATGTTTTTGTCGTAAAGTCTGGCACCTTCGCCACGGACAGATTCGGAAATCAGAAAGCTGCGGTCTTCCGGATGTTTGGTGTAGAAGGTGGTAGGGTGGATCTGCACGTAATCCGGGTTCTGCAGTTCAATATTATGCTTACCTGCAATAGCAAGTGCGTCGCCGGTAAGATGGCGGAAGTTAGTGGAATGTCTGTAAAGTCCACCTACTCCTCCGCTGGCCAGAATGGTATAGGTTGCAGTAACGGTGTCAAGGGAACCATCTGGACGGCGGATCACAGCGCCGTAGCAGTGGTTGTCTTTTTCCAGAATATCAACCAGGGTTGTGTATTCCAGAAGTTCTACATTGGAAAGCTTCTGGACTTCGCGGAGCAGGGTGCTGGTGATCTCTTTTCCGGTTACATCCTCGTGGAAAATAATACGGTTGGTGGAATGGGCGCCTTCTTTGGTGTAGGCAAGGCTGCCGTCTTCGTTTCGCTCGAACTGGGCACCGTAAGAGACAAGATCCCTGACAACCTCCGGGGAGGTTTTAATCATGATCTCTACGGATTTTTTGTCATTTTCGTAGTGTCCGGCTTTCATGGTGTCTTCAAAAAAGCTGTCATAGTCGGACTGTTCTTTCAGCATGCACATGCCGCCCTGGGCGAGAAAGGAATCGTTACTGGTAAGGTCGGACTTGGTGATGACGGTGATTTTTTTGTCGCGGGGAAGCTGGAGGGCACAGTAGAGACCGGAGCAGCCGCTTCCTGCGATGAGGATGTCTGTTTTCATAGTTGGTGGTCCTTTTTTCGTGGATAAATTTGGTGTACAGAGAAATTTTGCAAAAGTAATCTGAAGCGCAGGCTTATGAAATTTCTCTGTGAAAGATTACATTTGTGCGCGCGGATTCAAATTTTCCGAACGACATGCCCTGTAGTATATCACTAAACTTTACAATTGACAAGATAGCTGTAAACTTTTTTGTTGACAGTGAGGACGGCAGGTAATATAATCCTAAGAAAATGTCCGAAAAGAGTGGAGCTATTAGCAGCCAATGAGGGTAAGAAGATATTTAAGAACACATTCGGGCATACATGGAAAATTAAAGTTCCGGAATAAATGAAAACACAGGAGTGAAAAACGATTATGATGACAACAAGACAGCTGCAGGATGAAATTCTGCGTTTAAAGAAGGAAAAAGATATCTGCATTCTGGCGCATGCATACCAGAGCCATGAGATTCTGGAGGTAGCAGATTACACAGGTGATTCTTATGGATTGAGCCAGCAGGCGGCTAAGGCTCCGCAGAAAAATGTGCTGATGTGCGGCGTGCGCTTTATGGCCGAGACTGTGAAGATTCTTTCCCCAGAGAAAACAGTTTACCTTTCCAACAGTGGTGCAGGATGTCCAATGGCAGAGCAGCTGGATGTGGAGATGCTTTCCGCACTGAAAGAGTCCAATCCGGACTACACAGTTGTGGCTTATATTAATACCACTTCCGAACTGAAAACAATCTGTGATGTGTGCGTAACTTCTTCTTCTGCGTTGAAGATTGTGAACAATATCGACAATGACAAGATCCTGTTTATCCCGGACTGCAACCTTGGCGCATGGGTGGAGAAGCAGGTTCCGCAAAAAACGTTCAAGTTCGTTCACGGGGGATGTCCAACCCATCTTAGAATGTCTGTAAGAGATGTGAAAAAAGCCAGAGGCGCTCACCAGGAAGCGAAGTTACTGGTTCATCCGGAGTGTCTGCCAGAGGTTTCTGCAATGGCAGATTATATCGGAAGTACAACTGGAATTATGAAATATGCCAAGGAAAGCGATGCCAAAGAATTTATTATCGGAACAGAGAACAGCATTGTTCAGCATCTTCAGTACGAGTGCCCGGACAAGAAATTTTATCCGCTGTCAAAGGACTGCGTATGCCACAATATGAAACTGACAACCTTGATGGATGTCTATAATTGCGTCTGCGGTCAGGGCGGAGAAGAGATCAAGCTGGATGAGAATGTGAGAGTGAAGGCGAAGGCTTGTATTGATACTATGTTGACGCTGGGGGAATAGAAAATTTATCTTTTGAGATAAGCAGAAATTAGAGACGATTACTAATTGTAAAAAAAGAATACAACTGATATAATTGTATTTGGGCGCTACCATAACGGTAGGCGGTTAGTCCTTCGGCAGAGGGACTGTGACCCTCTGATTACATAGAAAACCGGAAGGGAATCAAACGGAAAGGAGGGCTAAGCCAATGAGTATTTTGGACTTTATTGCAGTAATGAGTTTTGGCATTACTTGCTTTTGTGCCGGATACACATTCGGCAAGGATACTAATAAGCCACAAAAATAGCCGCCCCGGTCCGTGATATGATACCTCTAAAGTAGACAGATTAAATATAAAAATCTGTTACTTTGGAGGTATTTTTCATGCCAAAATCAA
>NZ_JADNDC010000011.1:0-117313 GCF_015551645.1 Ruminococcus sp. D54t1_190329_F1 | reverse complement strand
CTCCAGAACTGTTTTTTGAATGGAGTATAGCAAAAAAGCAAGTAACTGTAAACTATTATTACTAGATGGATACTATACTAGTATAATTTTATTTTCCGCCAACTGAGCATTTTCAGTTGTCTGGTTCGTTTTTGGTAACGTTTCCGGTATTGTTACCGGTAACGTTTCCGGTGATATTTGAATCATATCATACTCACCAATTATTTACAACATTTTTTTTGCTTTATTATTATTTTCGTATGTATTCACAATATTTTTTGTGCATTTTTATACGTTTTGCACAATATTTGTAGGAGTAGACAATCCACCTCCACTGCCTACAAATACTGTAACAAAGCGAGTGTATTTACGGTCTTACTGCTGTTCCATCTGGAAGCCTTGGCAGCATCCAATCCCATGTGACAACCTCTTCGCTGCACGGATACTCAGCTGCTGCTTTTTCATCAATATCCACACCAATTCCTGGTTTCCCATTCAGATACAGATATCCGTCCCGCATTTCCGGAATTCCGGTAAAAATCTGATGTAAGGCAATTGCACCTGCATCTTCAGACAGGGTATTGGTGTCAGCCCATTCCTGAATTCCAAAATTCGGAGAAGCCATATCCAGATGGATATTTACTGCGTGACCAATCGGAGTAAGGTCTATTGGTCCATGCCATGCAGTTCTTATTCCAAATGCATCGCAAAGAGCAATCAGTTTACGTGCCGGTGTAATTCCTCCAATCTGGCTTAAATGGATTCTTATGTAATCAATTTCTCTTTCTGTGATAAGATTCAGCCATTCGTTTGGATTGTTAAACAGCTCTCCCATAGCCAGCGGAGTAGTACAATGCTGCCTGATCTGCTTAAACCATCCGCTCTGTTCCGGAGAAAGACAGTCCTCAAGAAAGAACAGACGGAATTTCTCCATATCTTTTGCAAATATCACTGCATCAGAAGGTCTCAGCCTCTCATGTACATCGTGGCAAAGCTCCAGTTCCCAGCCATAGGTTTCCCTGAGGCGCTCAAACAGCTGTATTGTTTTTGCCATGTATGCTTTTGGATCATAATAGCAACCTTCAAAGGAACCTTCCGGCGGCTGATAAGGCATATCCTTTCCGCCATAGCCTCCAACCTGCGCACGGATACAGCGATATCCTCTTTCCTTTAATGCTCCTACTTTTTGCACACAATCCTCTATTGTGGTGCCTTCAGCATGCGTATAGCACGGAACTCCGGTTCTGCATTTTCCTCCCAGTAAGTCATACAGGGGCATACCGGCCATTTTGCCTTTAATATCCCATAATGCCATATCCACACCTGACAGGGCATTATTTAAAACAGGTCCGTTTCTCCAGTAGCTCATTCCTTTTATAGACTGCCAGATATCTTCAATATCAGAAACATCTCTGCCAATCAGGTACGGCTTCAGATATTTTTCCACAGCGGCAACCACTGCCAGATGTCTGTGGGCAAAAGTTGCGCAGCCCACACCATATAATCCCGGCTCACTTGTTTCCACTTTTACTGTCACCAGATTGATTTTCTGCGGCGCACAGCAAATTACTTTTACATCTCTGATCGTTACTCTCATTTTTCTCCTCCCCAGGCATTTTTATCATTTTCTACTTTTTCCGGCATTCCCGGCAGGATCAGTCCTCCGTCAACCCGCAATACTTCTCCGGTTATATAAGCTGCATTCTCACTTGCAAGGAATACTACCGCTCTTCCTATATCTTTGGGTGTTCCATTTCTGCCCATTGGAATTCTTTCTCCCAGACTTTCCCAGAAGCCTTCCAGCTCTGTCCTGCCTTCTGCTTTTATTTCCTCTGGCGTACGGATACAGATAGCTCCCGGAGCCACACAGTTCACACGGATCCCATATGGTGCAAGATCCAGTGCCATAGACTGTGAAGCCCGGTTCACTGCAGCCTTTATGCCGCCGTAAACACAATCTCCCGGATATGCTCTTTCTGCTCTTGAAGAGGTTATGTTGATAATGCATCCTTTAACCTCATGTGCCTTCATATATCTGGCTGCCTTACTGGAAAGTACAAGGTAATTCAAAAGATCCAGATTCAGCATTTTCTGGGTTTCCTCCATTTCAAGGTCCAGAATGGACTGAAACACGGTAACTCCGGCATTATTTACAAGCAGATCCAGTCCGCCCAGTTCCCTGACAGCCTGGTCAAAAAACTTCTCCCCTTCTCCTGCCTGTGCCATATCAGCCTTTGCATACCAGGCAAAGGAACCCATATTTCTTATTTCTTCAGCTGCTTCCTTTGCCTCATCTTCTCGTGTCCGATAGGAAAAGGCAATATCATATCCGGCTGCTGCCAGTTCTCTGATAATTCCACGTCCAATTCCACGACTGGCACCTGTAACGATTGCTTTTTTTCTCATCACAGTTTTCCTCTCTTATTCTATTTTCCCAGACAATACCTGCACAGGTACGGGAACTTCCACAAGCACCCGCTGATTTCCCAGTTCTCCCTCTGATTGCCTGTCAAAAATATATATTTTTCCTGTTTTCTGATCTGCTGCAAGCAAATGCTTCTCACTGCTGTCCAGACAGATACTTCGAAACCATCCTTTCGGAACTACAACTTTTTGTTTCAAATTTAACATTCCATTTTCATCTATGGTAAATCCAAAAATTTCTCCGGTTCCTCTCACAGATGCGTAAAGCATTTTCTCCTCTGCAATACACAGTTCTGCTGCAAGCGTGCCCTCTGGCAACTCCTCTTCCAGGGATATGGTCTGGCACAGCTCCCTATTACAGTAAACAGAAATTGTAAGATCCAGCTCATTTAATACATAGAGATACGTTTTTCCATTTTTCTCCAGTATCCCCATATGTCTCGGACCTGCTCCAGGTCTGACCTCTATGGTTTCTTTTTGCAGAAGCTTTCCCTTATCTGTGCCAAAAGAATAAATCTTATCACACCCTAAGTCAGCTGCATACAGATCTCCCCTATGAAGGAAGCAGGAGTGAATATGAGATGCTTCCTGCCGTTCCGGATCCAGCCCTTTTCCTGTAAAAGAAATTTCCTGTAAAAGCTTCGGGCTGCCGGCTTCTGAAATGTCGATCACCTTTAAATCTCCACTTCCGTAATCAGATACAAAAAGCCTTTGTCCTTTTTCATCCTTTTCAATATGACAGGATGCTTTTCCAGGCATCTGAAGACTTGCCTTTTTCTCTGCTGTAAGACTTTCTTCCTGAACCCCTACTTCATATTCCACAATTTCCGCAGCATTTTCACTTTCACTTACCGCAAAAAGCCGGTTCTTCACCAGACAAACCCAGGAAGGATTCTGCATTTGTATGATAAGAGGAGTTCCTGCAACATCTCCCAGGATTTCATTATACGGAATCAGATAGATACCTTTTCCAAGCTCCTGTTTCTCCAATACAGCAGGGGCATCATGCTGTGTATAGGTTCCGACAAGCAAAATATCCATGCTTTCTTCCATCTCCTTTGTTAATTCCTTTTACTGGAATTTCAGTTCATCTGACAATTCCACAACCATGTGTAATTCACCAGGTGACATCACCTTTTTTCCATGAATTACCACATTGTCAAAATAAAAGCCATGAGGTCTGCACACTTCATTTTTCATCTCAAAGCCACGTATAATGGATACTGGAAAAGTGCCTTCTGTAATTTCAATATTTTTAAAGAAAATATCATTTACCATGCCTCTTTCCCTGTCTCGTGAATACTTGGAATCAAGAGTTTTAATATCAATAAATTTTTCCTGGGCATCTTCAATTCGGATGTTTTCATAAACAATATCATGTACATGGGCACGGTCAGCGTTATGAATTGTCAGTACTCCACCTGACTGATTGCCCTCATACTGGCAATGTACAACATCACAATTTCTGAAAACAACATCTGTAATTTCGTCACATCTGGTTTCATATCCGATTTCAAGTGTGTTTCCAAATTCTGCATTCCAGAACAAGCAATCCTCAACAAGGATATGTTTCACATCTGTGCAGCCTGACGGATCCTGGAATTCCACAGCCTTAATAGATATACAATCATCATTTGCCCTTATAAAGCAATTACGAAGCACTACATTCTCACATCCGACTATATCGACGCCATCTCCTGTGATCACTTTTCCCAGAACATTTACGTCTTCAATCAGAACATTTTTACATGCAACCGGAACAATATGCCAGGAACCACCATCCAGAAGTGTGATTCCGCGTATTTCAATGTTCTCACCCAGTACAGGAACGATCAGCTGCTCTGCTCCATTTTCGTCCCATGCATGCCAGTTTCCTCCATACAGGATTCCATTTCCCAGAATACGGACTCTGTCTGCCATTCTGGAATAGATTCTTCCGCTTACAACTGCTCCGTACTCTATATAAACAGTTTCGTCAGAATTAAGCTGAAGGCATCCCACATTGTAGGCTTTTCCACTTTCAAATACATAAGTGGCATTCTCAGGCTTCGGTATGTATTTTCCAGGAAGAACATAAAGTGGTGACTCCAGTTTATCGTCCAGTTCAAGAGTAATTCTCTTTCCGGCAGGAAGGCTTATGCTGATTTTGTTCCCCTCTTCTTCGAACGGTATCTGTGCAGCTGCAGGACGGATAACAGCCTTCTGAAATGGTTCGTTTACTGTAACTTCTACCTCAGCCTTTTCATTTTCATCCAAGAAAGAAACAAAATCAAAAAATTCCGTATGATATACTCGCTGTTCCTTTCCGTTTATCTTAACCTGATACAGCTCTGATACCGGAATATCTTCCACTGATTTCAGTTCATACAGTGGTTTCTCGCTTATCTTTCGCGGTACAAATTCCTGTTTTTTCATCATTATGTTTCTCCTTTATATTTAATTTATTTTTGAAATTCATAATTATGTTTACAAACATTACTATACAATGTTTTTCTTTTTTAGTAAAGTGTTTTATTTAACAAGATACTTTGCTTTTTTTTATGCATTTTGTATAAGTCCCTCTGTTTTTTCAATTACTGTTTGACTTATTTGTTTGATACATATATACTATAGGTTACTAAACAACCTTATTTTGAAAGGAAACATTATGGAAAAACTTCCTGCATACAAGAAATGTTATAACAAATTAAAATCCGATATAGATAATAATGTTTATCCCATAGGTTCCTATCTTCCCACAGAAGATGAACTTGGAAAAATGTTTTCGGTAAGCCGCACAACCGTCCGGCATGCCATTGACCTTCTGGTTAAAGACAAGCGCATAAAGGTGAAGCAGGGTGCCGGCACACAGGTGATCAATCCCAAAGAACGGGAGCTTACCAATTTCTCAAAATTTCATAACGTAATAGACATACACACTCTGTTTCTGGATGATGCCGCCCTGACCATCAGTGGAACCTGGATTGACCGTATTCCTGCAAGCAACCAGGTTGCCAGAGCGTTGGATCTTAATGAAGGAACAGAAGTCTTCCGCCTTCAAAGAGTGGTTTCCTCCAATGAACAGCCTGTGATAATTCAGACAAATTATATCCGTATTGATTTTTTCCCGGATTTAGATACCTACCGCGAACAGCTTGTAGATCTCTATTACTTTATTCAGAAGCACTACGGAATTAAATTTGAAACCGGTGAAGAACACATCAACATCAGCTCAGCAGATTTCCTTGATGCACAGATTCTCAACATTAAACCGGGATCTCCTATTTTTTTCAACACCAGAACGGCACACTGTTCACTGGGTCCTATGGAATACCTGGAAGCCAGGATCCGTCCTGATCTGTGCCATTTCGTAGTTCGTATGAAGGAACCACCTGCATGGTACGATCTTCCCGAATTTCAAAAATCACTGGAACGTGTTTAAAATGAATGATCAGCTTATAAAAAGGAGCGGCGCTATGTCTAAACGCATTTCAGCCCTTCCGCTTTGCTTGTTTCTATTTTGCCTGCTAATAGTTTTCCCTGCAACAGGCTGCGGTCAGAACGGCAGCTCCGGTTCCAGCGAAGAACCGCCTGTTTTTTCCCCGCTGAAGGTTCTGGTTCCGGAAGCCCCCGGGACAGACACCATAGGATATTCACCTCTGATACTGGATATTTCCAACATCAGCCAGGGATATCTGACTGCTGTTAGTGACAGTAATGGTACCACCAAAAACATCCAGCTTTCCGCAGATGACGGCGTTGTTTATTCTTATTTTGTAAGTTCCGGCGAAAGTGCTGTCATTCCTTTTACCAGCGGAAGCGGCACCTACCAGGTATCCTGTTATGAGCAGGTAAACGGCAGTCAGTATGCCGCACTTTTTGCCCAGGCCCTGGAGGTTTCCCTGGAGAATGAATTTCTCCCGTTTTTGTATCCGAACCAGTATGTAAATTTCACCCCGGACTCAGAAGCTTGCAAGCTGGCTCTTTCTCTTCTGGCAGAGGATGCCACGGAACAGGAAAGCATTGACACCGTTTTCCAGTATGTAACCCAGCACGTCACCTACGACGAGGACAAAGCAGCCACCGTTGAGACAGGATATCTTCCTGACATAGACGAAACTCTCTCTACCGGAAAGGGAATCTGTTTTGATTATGCAGCCCTGATGACGGCAATGCTGCGAAGCCGGGATATTCCCTGTAAGCTTCAGATCGGGTATGCAGGTGACATCAAGCATGCCTGGATCGATGTTTACATACGCGGAAAAGGATGGGTGGAACAGGCAATTACCTATGACGGGGAGAAATGGAACCGCATGGATCCAACCTTTACCGCCAACAGTGAAGATGAAGAGCTTATCAATTCCTATATCGGTGACAGCGCAAATTATACGCTGCAGTTTACCCGATAGCACAACGAAAAAACGCCTCGCAGGTTCATGGATTTTTTCAGGATCTGCCTGATATTTTTTTCAGAGAGGACTTTATATGATTACCAAGTTAAATAATCGGGAGCTGTTCCAATTCTGTGAACAGTTTTCCATCATATTACGTTCCGGAATGTCCGCCATTGAGGGCCTTGCCATCTTAAATGACGACAGCCAGACAGAGCGGGGCAAAGAAATTTTGACCTTTCTCTATAAAGACATGGAGGAATCCGGTTCCCTGGCGCACGCCATGGAGCAATCCGGTGCTTTTCCTGCTTCTGCTGCTGCCTACGTCCGCACTGGCGAAGAAACCGGCTGTCTGGATGAGGTTATGAAGGGGCTGTCCGCTTTTTATGCGAAGGAGATTCAGATCACAGACCAGATCCAGAGTGTAGTCGCCTATCCCCTTGTTATGCTGGGCATGATGACTGCAGTTATTGTAATTCTTCTGGTAAAGGTTCTCCCGGTTTTCCGACAGGTTTTCCGACAGCTTGGACTGGAAATGAGCGGGATCTCCGGTGCCCTTCTCGGAATCGGCGAAACACTTAGCCGCTATTCTACTGCCTTCCTTATTCTTCTGGCCGCGATGATCTGCTTTATCCTTTTCCTGGTTCTTCATCCAAAGGGTCAGGAACTGATCCGTAAAATTGTCTGCCGTTTTCCAGGCATGAAGGAAATTCCGGTAAATCTGGATTACAGCCGTCTTTGTCAATGTATTTCCCTGGGAATCCGAAGCGGACTTTCCCCTGAGCTTTGTGTGGAGCTGGCAGGGGCTGTTGTCTCTCAGACTGAGACCAGGGAAAAGCTTGCTTCCATTCAGAAGCAGCTCGCTGAAGGATATGGATTTACAGAAGCCATCACGGAATCCGGACTTTTTAAGGCTATGGAGCTTCGTCTGATCTCCCTTGGTTTTCAGGCTGGTGCATCTGACGAAGTAATGGAAAAACTGGCTGAGCAGTATGAAGAGAAATCCACAGACTCTGTTTCCCATATTGTGTCAATTTTGGAACCTACTATTGTGATCGTCCTTTCAATTCTTGTAGGACTGGTCCTTCTTTCTGTTATGATGCCGCTGCTGGGACTGTTATCTGAAATGATCGCATAACAGCTGTAAGGGAGAGTGAAAATGGATATATTTGAAACCAGACTCATTCGTGTCAGGCGGATTTTCCGCTTTATTGTTCCAATCCTGTTCGCTGCAGTCCTCTGCCTGATCTTCTATCTTGGAATTGCACGTACACAGACTGATTCCCTGGAAAAAGAACAGGTTACTTTAACGCAGGCACTTGAAGGAGGTGCCATCCGCACCTACGCCCTCACAGGCCGATACCCTCAGAGCCTGGATGAATTGCTTTCGGATTACCATATTACCTATGATTCTGAGAAATTTGTGGTAGAATATGTTCCAAATGGATCCAATCTTCTGCCATCGATCAGCGTACTTCCGGTAAATGCCAGAAAAGGAGGTGCCAGATGAATTCCAGATTCCCCCGGAAGAACCACAGCATTGATTCACTGGCAGCCCTGCTGCTTTTTGCAATGTATGTGCTGTTTCTTCTATTTCTGATGCTTTTTGGTGCCGGGAACTATCAGGCCTCTGTAAAAAGCCTGGACACTAATAACAATCTTTATACGGCAGCCTCTTACATCACTACCAAGTTTCGTCAGCACGATATTCCCGGAATGACCTCCCTTACAGAGCTTCAGGGAACACAGGTTCTTTGCTTTCAGGAAGCTATTGAGGGGAAAGATTACTGCACTTACATTTATTTTGATGGCAGTCATTTAAAAGAGCTTTTTACAGCATCGGATTCCCAGGCCGATCTTTCTATGGGGACCAACCTCGCACAGCTTCAGGATTTCCAGATTGACGCTTTAGAAAACACTTTTTACAGGATCACATTAACGGACACAGATGGACATTGTTCCAGTTTTCTGCTTCATCCAGGGGTTCCTGCCTGATTCGCAGGCTCCTGAATTTGGGGCTGGTCACTTCTGAATGATGTGCTGAAAGGAAGTTTTTATGAAAAAAATCACTACCCATTCCAAATCCGGGCTTTTTCTTATGGAAATGATATTTGTCCTTCTTTTTCTGGGGCTGACCTGCGATGTCTGCGTAAGACTGTTTGCGGCTTCCTACATGGCAAGGGTACATGCCCGGGAGGACTCTCATATCCAGGAGCTTATCACCAGTGCCGGTGAAATTCTGGAAGGAACTGACGGCACTGTCCAAAATTTTCTGGCACTGATGCCAGATGGAGTTGCAGATCAGGACAGTATTTGCTATTATTTTGACAGGCACTGGCAGAATACTTCCGAAGAAAGCGCGGTTTATAAAATGAGGCTTGTCTGCTCTGCTTCTGACAAGGTCAAAGAAGTTCAGGTCACTTTTGAAAAACTCCAGAATGCAAATGAGGAAACCAGTCTTTATACACAAACAATTCGCTTTCCAGTTTTTTCCACAAAGGAGGAAGCAAATTCATGAAAGAAAAGAATCACCTTTTTTCCGCAACTGGAATTCCTTCCCTTTTTCTAATCTTTGGAGTTCTTATGCTGGTGATCCTGTCCTTGCTGGGCTATGGTACTTCCAGGCAGGATCTTCGCGCCAGCAGCCTTTCCCTGGAGCAGACATCAGCTTATTATAATGCCTGCAGTGAGGCAGCTGATTTTTACTCCGAGCTGGTTCAGGCATTGGAAGGATTTAAGGCACAGGCAAAAACAGAGACTGCATATTACCAGCTCGTCTCCGATTATCTGAATTCACAGGAGAATATAGAATGGGATTCAGAGGAACATACTGCTGAATATGCGAAAGCATTTTCCGACACCCAGAGTCTGGCTGTGAAAATTGCTGTATTCCGGACTGACTGTACAGCTGATTCCACTGCTTCTGATAACGTTGCTTCTGATACCATTAATGCAGGATTGGACGTGACCAGCAGCAATATCGCCGGAATCCTCTCCTGGAATACGGTTGTAACTGCAGACTGGAATCCGGACAACAGCCAGTCTGTCTACAAAGGAGAATAATTTTATGGAAGAAAAAGTAAAGGCTTTTCTGGAGCTTGCCACTCAGAAAAAAGCCTCTGATATATTTATTATTGCCGGTCGTCCCCTTTCTGTAAAAATTGACGGAAAGCTCTGTACGCTGGATGGTTTTGAAGAACGGCTCATGCCTCCGGAGACAGATGAATTTATCCGGATCATTTACAAGCTTGCTCACGACCGGAATATAGAGCCTATGCTGGAAACCGGTGACGATGACTTTTCCATGGCTATCCCGGGTCTTTCAAGATTTCGTGTAAATACATACCGGCAGCGTGGTTCTCTTGCCGCTGTCATCCGTATTATTGCATTTGATCTGCCTGATCCGCAGGATCTGCACATTCCTCCGGCTGTTATGGAAGCCGCTGATCTTACCAAGGGAATGGTTCTGATCACAGGTCCTGCAGGAAGCGGAAAATCTACCACCATGGCTTGTATCATCGACAAGATCAATCACAGCCGTGAAGGACATATCATCACGCTGGAAGACCCTTTGGAATACCTGCACAGACATGACAAATGCATTGTCAGCCAGCGAGAGATCTGTACGGATACTGCCAATTATCTGGTTTCCCTGCGTGCCACCCTGCGTCAGAGCCCGGATGTGATCCTGCTTGGAGAAATGCGTGACCACGAGACTATCCAGACTGCCATGACTGCTGCTGAAACCGGACATCTGATTCTTTCCAGCCTTCATACTACCGGAGCTGCCAATACCATCAGCCGTATTATGGATGTTTTCGAGCCCAGCCAGCAGCATCAGATTGCCATTCAGCTTTCCATGGTTCTGCAGACTGTTATTTCCCAACAGCTGGTGCCGGATGTGAATGGACACAATATTCCGGTTTTTGAGATTATGAGGCTTACCCCTGCCATCCGAAATATGATCCGCGACAACAAGATTTATCAGATTGACGGTGTGATTGCCTCTTCCTCCCAGGCAGACATGAAATCCATGGATAACAGCCTGCTGGAGCTTTATCGAAACCGCCAGATCACAAGAGAGACTGCACTTAAATATTCATCTAATCCAGAAATGTTAAAACGGAAGCTCATGTAATGGGCTTCCGTTTTTTTAATATCCGAAGGTTGTCCTGCTGCAAAAAACCTTATAGTTTTTACTATGTGCAGACTATCTTCTATTCCACAATGCTTTATTATAAATTATATATGTCTTTTTGACTATCTTTTTATATCTCCTTAAATGTCCGCAAAGCCTTATTTTATAGGCTCTACGGGCATTTTGCTTTTGTGGTAAACCTCACATATCTAGGTCTATCTTCTTATATTTTCGCTATCAAGCGTGGTTAAAATCGTGGTAAATACTTCTATGCGATTAGACGCTGAACCTCTGATTTTGCGGTATCTATGGACGCATGAGCGTACCAGCTCATTGTGATACTGATATTTGAATGTCCCATGATATACTGTAAATCTTTTGGGTTCATGTTCTTGCTTGCCAGTCTTGTGCAGAACGTATGGCGTAGCGTATGCGGTGTGATATGTGGCAAGGGATTGTCTTTGTGGTGCTTGTTGTATTTCTTTACCATACGGACAAATAAGGCGTTGTAATCAATCGCAACTTTTGGCTTGCCCTTATGATTGACAAATAGGAAATTGCCCCGTCCGTCTATCACAAATGGTTCTGCCTTTGGGCGTTTCTTCATAACCCGTTGAAATGCCTGTATCGTTTCTCTGCTTAATGGTACTTGCCTTATTCCGCTTTTCGTCTTAGGCGTTTCAATATAATAGCCTTGTTCCTTGCTCTTTAGTAACTGGTGGTCGATAATCACAACTTCATTCTTGAAATCAATATCGGCTACTGTCAGTCCGCACAGTTCCGAGATACGAAGTCCTGTTTTTAACAGTATCAGCACATCATCATAATGCTTGTGATACACATTGTCCGCCTTGATGAATGAGAGTAAGGCTTGTTCCTGTTCCTCTGTCAATGCGACTTTTTCTTTGGTATCATTTTCTAGGACTTCACTTAGCTTGAAATCAAAGGGGTTTTTCCTCACATAATCATCTTGTATGGCGATATAGAATGACGCTTTTAACGAGCGTTTATGGTTGTTAATGGTATTGTAGGAAAAGCCTTTGTCTTTCATGCGTAACGCCCATTCTTTAGCGTCAGAGGGTTTGATTGTATCAATGCTCCTAGCACCTAACTTATCCTCTTTCAATAACCGCATGAGTTGTTCCCGTTGTTTCTGTGTGCTTTTCTTCACATTTGCCCTTTGTGCGTTCTGTTTGGCATAGAGTTGGCAAAGCGTCATTTTCTTGCCTGTGCTGTCGATACCGTCCTCAATATCCCGTCTTATCTGCTGTTCCAGTTCTCGAAGTGAGGGTTTTTCCCGTTTTCCCTTTGGTGTAGGGTCTGTTGGTGTCAATCTCCAAGCATACACATATTTTGTGTTTCCAAATGCGTCCACATATTTATATAAGTATTTCCCGTCTGTTCGTTGGCTCTCTCCAGTATGCAGGATACGACCTTTGTTATCCCGTCTTTTTTCTTTCATGGTGTCTGCTCCTTTCCTTGTTGGAAAGAGCCTTGATATGACTTGTGTTCATCATAACACATACAAGGCTCATTTGCACTAGATAGCGTCCAATTTATCAATAACCTGTTCAAATTGTCGGCGTTTAATCTGTATGCGGTTGCCATTCATAATGAGCCAGCCAGCGTCCTTGTTTTCCTCTGCCAATCGTCTTAACTTGTTTTCTCCAATACGGAAATACTTTGACGCTTCTTCAATGGTAAGGGTGTATTTTTCCCATACGGGAATATCCTGTGCATTACTCATAAAACACCCCCTCACTTTCGATTACATCTGCTATATCCTTACACATCTGTTCCACAAGCATTTCCTGTTTTTCGGAAAGGTGGGTACATTCATCAATCATTTTCATGTAGTTTGAACCTGTCAGTCTGTCGATTTCCTCTATCATCACGATTGACGGCATGACCTGTCTTTCCAGCCATTGCAGAGTGCGTTCCATATTGATAGGTACGGGGTTCATTTCAAAAGGTAAACTGTCATGGGAAATGAATATCTCCCACAACGGATAGTCGGGAAATTGCACAAAATCAGTAATAAGGTAAAACACCAGCCCATGAGGGTTATATGTCAATAACAATTCCTCAACTGCCTGTACTGCTTTTTTGTCACGCAGACGAATTTCAAAACGGTTGATAATATCCGTATGTTTCTTTTTGGTTGCCTGTTCCTTTTGCTTTTCATATAAGCAGAAATATTTTGTGCTTGCCTTTGAACCGATATAAAGGGTACTTGCTAAATTACGGTTTTTTCCACTTAATTTTCCACCTTGTACATTTTCATAGTTTTTACAGCGACAATCCGCACCGCCATTTTTGTATTTTTCAGACAAAACGGGAATATCCAGCAGACCGCACATATCATTGATTGCCAAGTCAAAACGTCGGATAACACCGCCACAGTCAAGACAGCGGTTTAAAAATGAATACCAATCCCTGTTCTGTGCCTGTAAGACATATTCCATGTTGCGTGAGCCTGCTCCTTTTAATTCTAAAAATACGCCCATGTGTTCATCATCAGAAGCCATAACCTTGATTTCCCCGTAAGCATAATGCTCTTTATAGCCATAATACCCATAGTCATAATGGATAAAATAATCTGCTTTCATGCCAAGCACCTTTCGGATAACTTCCAATGCGTTAGTCGTTGGAAAACGGACAGACAGATAATCAACGAGCAGATAAAAAGGCTTATCGCAGATATAGTAATTCAGACAACGCAGGATAATATTTTGTGTTTCCTTGCTGGCGTTGGCTTTTCCGTTCTCAAAGCGGTTGATACTATATCTTGATACATGGGTAAGACTTGCAAGTTCTCCTTGTGAAAGACCGCTTGCAAGACGTTTGTTCTTCATTTCAAGTGCAAATTCTAAATTGTTCATTGTATTCCTCCAATCCCACAATAGCCTTGAAATACCTGTAAACCACTATTCAAAAGAATGTGAAGTTACTATCTTCTTAAAACTTCTCATTACTACTCACAGGTTTGGGGTTGTATGGTTTTTGACTTGTCTTTTGTGAAATAATGCCCCCCTGTTAGATAACGGGGGCACAATCAAGGCTCGCAAGCTCGCCAGCAGACAAAGCATTTCTTCCCCTTGACACAGGGTGTCATGGCGGTAAGCCTGAGAGGCTTCCGCCACCGCGTCAGAAATACTTTGCCAGCAAGTTCTGTTTTGCCTTTTCTAACAAGTTCCATTTCAACCGATATTCATATCTACGGGTTTAATCAGATAGGCATTTCTTTTTGAATATTTTTATATTTCATTCTATTGTGCTTATTCAATTACAAGAACATAGTAATTCTTATATGCTTATTTGTCAACATCTTTTTTTATCTTTACAAATCGTATTAAGCATGATAGACTTATAACAGCAAAGATATAACGAGATATGGAGGGTTATGCAATGAAAATAAGCCATTTAGGAAATAATATACAGACCATAAGAAAATTTAGAGGAATGAAACAACAGGAGCTTGCGGACAAAATCGGTATCAATATGCAGAGCCTTTCCAAGATTGAAAGAGGGTTGAACTATCCTGCTTATGAAACGCTGGAAAAGATAATGGAAGTGCTGGACGTAACGCCCAATGAATTGTTGTCGGGGGAATGGAAATATGTTGATCAGTCCGAAAAAGAAGTCTGTCAATTTTTGAGAGCAGAGGAACGTCTAAATGCAGAACTGAAGCATGGACATTATGATAACTTCTTTGACAGCGAGGAAGAATGGCTGGAATATGAGTTAGAAAAGTTACGGGAATATATTACCGACTACATCAACGGAACAAGCATTGAAGCGTCCGACCTTTACCCAATCAAAGAATTTATCCAGCATTTGAAATTTCAAAAACTGTTAGACCGCTATGATGATTTATACAGCATGGATATGTTCGGGGAAAGCATAGAGGGACACAAGTATAGGACACCTTATCAAGTCGTGAAAATGATAAACCCGAACTCAAAAGAGGATATGGAACTGTTACGGGAAGTATTAAGGAATAACCATTTTGATGATGAGGACGAGTAATCTTTTTTCTCTTGCATGGAAGATACAGCAAACAAAAAGCCCAGTAAAGAGTGCAAAGCACCACCAATGGTGGCAAGCTCTTGACAGGGCTTTTTCTTTTCTGTTGTGGGTAATCAAGAGGAAAAAAGAAGTCGCATATTTAAACTTTTTCATCATCTACGATTATCAAATTACTTTTATACTTGATTTTCCCTGATAAGACGTCATCATAAAATTGTTGTTTTGAATTGATATAGTCAATACAATCCTGTACTTCCAGTAATTTTTCTTCCAGTAATTCTTTTTTCTTATCTAATATGATTTTGCGTTTGGGAATAGAATTTTCGCCCTCTAAGCATAAAGCTACATATTCTTTCATTTCTGCAATGCCCATACCACATCTTTTTAAGCAGGATAAACTTTCAATCCATGCAACATCTCTTTCATCAAAAACTCTGTAATTATTTTCACTTCGCTTTACATTTGGGACTAACCCCTCGTTACAGTAATATTTTAAGGTTTCGTATTTCATACCCGTTAATTTGCATACTTCCTTCATTGAATACATAATTTTTCTCCTTTTTTCAAAAAAGTATTGACCGGTAGTTGCTACCGAGTTTTACAATATCATTGTACTTGAAAAAGAAGAAAAAAACAAGGAGTGATAAATAATGGAATATGTAACATTAAGCAACGGAGTCAAAATGCAAAAATTAGGTTTTGGGGTTTTTCAAATCCCGAAAGAAGATTGTGAACGATGTGTACTTGACGCAATCAAGGTCGGCTATCGTCATATTGATACAGCCCAATCTTATTTCAATGAGGAAGAAGTAGGAAATGCTATTGAAAAATGTGGTGTTCCAAGAGAAGAACTTTTTATTACTACTAAAGTGTGGATTGACAATTATGGATATGAAAAAGCAAAACAGTCAGTCTTAAACTCTATGAAAAAGCTGAAAACGAATTATCTTGATTTAGTATTACTACATCAGCCTTTTTCGGATTATTATGGAGCATACAGAGCCTTAGAAGAACTATATAAGGCTGGAAAAATTCGTGCAATCGGTGTTAGTAATTTCTATCCTGATAGATTAGCCGACATGGTTGCATTTAACGAAATACCGCCACAGGTTAATCAAGTGGAAACAAACCCACTTCATCAGCAGATAACAGCACAGGAGAATATGATAAAAAGAAATGTGCAAATGGAGGCATGGGCTCCTTTTGGAGAGGGAAGAAACGATATGTTTACAAATCCAATCCTTAAAGAAATAGGAGCAAAATACAAAAAATCAGTTGCACAAGTAATTTTACGCTGGCTTATGCAAAGGAATATAGTAGCCCTTGCAAAATCAACGCATATTGAGAGAATGAGAGAAAATTTTGAAATTTTTGACTTTCAATTATCAGAACATGATATGAAGAGTATTAGCGAATTAGACATGAATACAAGTTTATTCTTTAATCATCAGACACCAGAAGCGGTTGATATGTTTGTTAATATGATTACTGAAAGAAAGGGGAAAATTTAATGCGTAAAATCTTAACCTATATTTTCGCTTTATCTTGTGTATTAGGGCTTACAGCGTGTAATAACAGTACAAAGCCCGAACCGCAAAAGGAAATTCAATCACAATCAGATACTTCTCAAAATACCCTTGTAGTATATTTTTCTATGCCCGAAACAACAAATAGTGAAAATATGACTGAGGAAGAAGATAATAGTACAGTTGTCATAGACGGAGAAGTTATGGGAAATACACAATATGTCGCTATGGAAATTCAAGAAAAAATGAATGCGGATATATTCCGCATTGAACCCGAAACGTCATATACAACAAACCATGAGAAACTTGTAGACATAGCTTCACAAGAACAGGAAGAAAATGCTCGTCCAGCAATAAAGGATAAGATTTCAGATTTTGAGCAATATGACACAATTTTTGTAGGGTATCCTATTTGGTGGTCAGATTTACCTATGATTATGTATTCTTTCTTTGATGAATATGATTTTAGCGATAAAACTATTATTCCGTTTAGCACACATGGCGGAAGCGGACTTGCAGACACAATTAGCACTATTCAAGAATTAGAACCTAATGCGAATGTGTATGAACAGGGATTATCTATTTCAAGAAATGATGTTGAAAATTCATCAGAAGAAATTAGTCAATGGTTAGAAAAAGTTAGAAAAGAATAGGAGTTTATTATGAGAAAAAATGTTTTAGTTTTATCGGGAAGTCCCCGAAAAAATGGAAATTCAGATATGTTATGTGATGCTTTTATAAAAGGTGCTGAAAAGGCAGGACACCTCACAGAAAAAATATTTATACAAAACAAAAAGATTTTTCCATGTTTAGCTTGTTATGGTTGCAGAAATACGCATTTATGTGTTCAAAAAGATGATATGGGAGAAATCCTAGAAAAAATGGTACAGGCTGATGTTATTGTATTAGCCACACCCGTTTATTTTTATTCATTAAGCGGACAATTAAAAACATTGATTGACCGCACATTACCACAATACACACAAATTGCCAATAAAGATTTTTATTTTATGGCTACGGCTGCTGCTGGAAAAAAATCTATGGAACGGACAATGGACGCTTTAAGAGGTTTTACCGATTGCTTACCAAATGCTAATATCAAAGGATATGTTTATGGTGCAGGCGTTTATGAAAAGGGAGAAATTGAAAATACCTCTTATTTGAAATTGGCTTATGATATGGGGATAAATTCATAGGAGGTCATTATGAATACATTAGAAGAAATCACAAAAAGTTGTCCTTTTCCAATCGGACATGAAAACATTGAATACGAACAGTATTTTGCAGGAAAAAGTTATTTATATCCCTTGTCCTCTGAACAAGTAAGTATTGCCAATGTAACTTTTGAACCTGATTGTCGTAATCACTGGCATATTCATCATGGTGGCGGTCAAATTCTTCTTTGTACCGCAGGAAACGGATATTATCAAGAATGGGGAAAAGATATTGTGGAACTTCATGCAGGCGATGTCGTAAATATACCAGCAGAAGTAAAGCATTGGCATGGAGCAACAAAAAATAGTTGGTTTTCGCATATTGCAATATCTGTTCCTTGTGAGAATGGCTATTGTGAATGGCTAGAAGAAGTGGAAAAAGAAAACAAATAAAATTGAATATCTACAAATATTAGGCTCGTACAAACGATATGTTTTGTGCGGGCTTTTTTCTTGCTCTCTTTTCCGTATTTTCAAAGGTATAGACGGTATTTCCGTTTATATATTTCAGCGTATGCGGAAAGGAGGTGAGATTATGGACACATCTTCTTTCGAGCATATTGTTAGAATACAGTTCAATGCTTTGATGATGACTGTTATTAAATGCGCAGTAAAAAGCAGGAACAGGCAGTTTGCAAGGCGTTCTAAACGTGAAATTTTATTCTGTGAATTGTCAGACATGAAAAATATTGAGCGTGGAACAGAGGATAACTATTCCTGTGATTATACTTCTTTTGAAGTCTTGAATTACACAATTCAAATATCAAATGAGAAACTTGCTGTTGCTTTATGCAAGTTATCGAGTAAAGAGCGTGATGTAATTCTATTACGCTATTTTCAAAGCATGAGCGACCAAGAAATCGCAGAATTATATCATGTATCACGTTCTACTATTTATCGCAGAAGAAGTAACGGATTGAAGAAATTAAAAACACTATTGAAAGAGAGGAATTGAACCAATGAAAAAAGAATATGGTTACCCTACATTAAAAGTAATATGTCAAGCGTCTGCTGGAAATGAAACTGCCATAAGAGAGATTTTGAAGTTTTATGACGCTTATATCTATAAATTATGCTTACGCCCGTTTTACCACTCTGAAAGTGGTAAAATCACTATGCAGGTTGATGAAGAATTAAAAGGTCAAATTCATACAGAAATGATGAAAGCAATCTTGAAATTTGAAATCAGAGTGGAGTAATCATATTGCATGAATGAAAAACGGGAGATACACAGATATGATTTGTGCTATCTCCCATGTTATTTTTAGTGTCATATCAAGGCTCATTCAATCGTGGTAAATTCGTGGTAAAATAAGTGTTTCGATATACTTCAAAGTGCTTAAAAGTATAGTGTTTATGCGGATAATCGAAAATTAGATATAAAATTTACTGTAAATTCTATTTCTTTTCTGCAATTGATTTCCTACTTTCTTGTAACTGCCGCCGATGCTTTATACTTTCCCTTTACAACACCATTGGGCTCTTTTACATAAGCACGCACATAATAACGGTACTTCTTTCCTTTTTTTACCTTCGTGTCTGTCCAGGTAGAAGTTTTCCCCTTCTTAATAGTAGCTGCCAGCTTATATTTTCCGCTTCCGGTCTTCTTGTAAATGTAATAGCCATCACACTTCTTCTGTGCCTTCCACTTTAATTTCAGACCTTTCTTCGTATTGGAAACCGATGAGACCGTCTGCCTGGAGGGTGCTGATTTATACTTTCCACTGGACTTGTAACTGCTTGCCACTGTTTTCTTATCCACAGTACAATAAGCTCTTACTGTATACTCATAAACGGTAGTTGATTTTATCTTTTTATCTTTGTAGGATGTAGTAGCTGCTTTCTTTATGTTTGCAAGCTTCGTCCATTTTCCAGAGGATGTTTTCCTGTAAACCACATAGCCAGCTGCACCGGAAATCTTATTCCAGTTTACTGTATTGTAAAGTCCGGAAGAAACCTTCACCGACACTGACGGAGTGGCAAGCACGGTCTTCGCAGCAGCTTCCGCAGTATAATCGGAATATTTCGCAGTACCGTTCACCATACTGTACGCACGAATCTTGTATATATACGTAATTCCCGGCTGAACCTTTGTATCTGTCCAGGCGGTATCTGACCAAGAGGCTGTCTTCACCTTCTGATACTCTCCATCGGAGGTTCTTCTATAGATCTGATATCCGGAAACTCCATCTGCTTTACTCCAGGTCAGACTAATCTGATTATAGGCTCTGGCTGCTGCCTGGAACGAAGCGGGTCTGGTTACATTCACTGCGTTGCTCAATGTTCTTGTGTGAGCTTTTATTCTTACACAGGCACTTGGACTTGTTTTGAAAAAATCACTCCAGCCATTTTTTTCATGGTAACAGAAGCTCTGATTCTCCTCCAGACCTGCCTGAAATTCTACCCAGTCATAGGCACTGTTGGTCTCGCACAGGTATTCCACCGTATCTGAACCGATATTGGTGATCACTACCGAATAAAGAGTTCCATTCATCAGATTTACCTCTGGCACTTCCACTGTGGAAATACCGGCATGTTCCTGATAAAAAGTAACCGGATTGGCATAGGCCGGAGTTCCGCTTACCGGATTGCTCTTATCCTTCAGATTTGTATAAATCTGAATGCTGTAGCTTCCTCCGTCAGTGTAAGTAGCCAGAACCACTTCTCCAAGGGCTTCTCCATTCCCATTTCCGGCTTTCGCCTGAAAAACATTGGCAATGGAGGAAATCCCACTGCTGCCGGAAGGATACAGCTTCAGCTTGCTCAGTGCACTGGAACCGTCATAGAAATAGTTGTTCCGGTACTTCGGACTGGTGGTGGCTTCTGCTGCTACAATATTGTAATTACATTTATTCTCATAGGAAATATAAAAATAACCGGCTTCTCCCCAGTCATCTCCCCAGCTGTTTCTGGCAATCCATGCCCCGTTTGAAGTAACATTGCTGGCAGAATTGAAATTTTCCCTGGAATAATTGTCATCCCAGCCAATCAGGGTTACTGCATGATTCACGCCTGCACTTCCCGGGTAGCTGTATGCATACGTATACGGATTATAATAGGTATCATACATTCCAAAGGACATGGAAACAGATCCATATTCTGATATCAGACTTTTAATGTTATTTACAGAATAAGAGGAAAACGCCGCATTTTCCAGATATGCTGTGGTCTGGTATGCCATTTGGGAGGACGGCACCTTGTCAGAGTCCAGAGTATGATCTGCATTTGTCTCATAAGGAACCTGGGATTCCAAAGCCATACCGCTCCACGTACTCAGGAAAATGGCAGCCAGGGTCTGATTTCCTCCATCTCTGTAGGAATGGAGAATCTCGTTTTTGTCATTAGCTGTATTTCCAAGGGGATCGTTCATTCGGTGGGCAAAGAAATATGCCAGATGTTCTTCTGACAGATCAAACAGTCCAGCTCCTGCCTGCAAAAATGAGATTTCCAGGTTGGCAGCCAATGTGTATGCCCAGCACATATTGGAAGGCTTTTGATTCCTTACCGGGATGGAAATACTGCTTCGGGGATCGTATTTCGCAGGATAAGACGCAGCTCTGGCAGCACCTACGCTTCCTGTATCACCATTCCCGTTGCCAGATGGCGGGTCTACATAACTTATAGGCTGCAGCTCACGAATTGGCTCTAGCTGAGCCTCAATCTCCGCATCGGTCAGATTGTCTTCACTTTTCTCTTCTTCGGCAGAATCCGGATTCATGCTGCCAAAGCCAGAATCTTGTTCCTGAAGTTCATCAGTACCACCATCTGAGAAACCGTCTGACAGGTCTTCCGATTGGGAGGGATTTCCATCTGTCATGCCTGTGAAGCTGGCATCGTTTTCCGTACTTCCATTGCCAGCCTGACCGGCATCATCTAAAGTGCTTTCGCTCCCTGACAGATCATCACCTGCTGAAAAATCATCCTGCACATAAGACTCTTCCGCAGCCATCTTATCAGACGACACAGCGGATACAGTGTCTCCTGCATTTTCCATTTCCGCACTTTCTGTCCAGACCATACCCTGCCCGGCAATATCTGCTGCCTGAATGGGCAAGCCTGTAAAAATCAGGGACTGGGCAAGTAACAGACTTACAGCTGCTTTTTTCAATAATTTCTTATATTTCATATTTACTCCTGTCGTTCTGAGCTTCCTGTTCCGAAGTATTTTTCACACAGGCTCCAGAGTGTATTTAAAAAATCACCAGAACAGAATTTTCGTTCAAACAGATATTTTTCACTTATTTATGATTTTTTAGATATTTTTCCAGAAAATGTATTAATTTCTCCATTTCTTCCTGAGTCCCTACAGTGATCCGCAAATGATTGTCAATCCTCGGCTTCGGGAAGTATCTTACATAAATATGCTCCTGACGAAGGGCCTCAAAAATTTCTTTGGCCGGACAGCTTTTGTGAGAAGCAAAGATAAAGTTGGTCTTAGAATCCGGGAATGTGAAACCAAGAGCAGCCAGTTCTTTCTTCGCCCATTCTCTGGTAGCAATGATCTTCTCACAGGTTTCTGTAAAATATGCCTTGTCCTGGATAGCTGCCACACCGGTTACAAGAGTGGTACGATCCATAGTGTAGGAATTGAAGGAATATTTTACATCGTTCAGAAATCTGATCAGCTGTGGATTGCCGCATGCAAAGCCGATACGCATTCCAGCCATGGAACGGGATTTGGAGAAGGTCTGGACTACCAGGAGATTGTCATATTTCTCTATAAGCTCCAGTGCTGATTTCGCTCCAAAATCTACATATGCTTCATCTACGATCACAATGACGTCCCGGTTGTGTAAGAGAATCTCCTCGATGTCACTGAGGGGCAGCTCCACTCCTGTAGGTGCATTGGGGTTCGGAAAAATAATTCCGCCGTTTTCTCCGAAGTAATCTTCTTTGCGGATACAGAAGTTCTCATCAAGAGCTTTACATTCATATGGGATTCTGAAAAGATCCGCCCATACGTCATAGAAAGAATAGGTGATATCTGGAAAAAGGATCGGTTTATCTGAGTTAAAGAAGGTGAGGAAGCTCATGGCAAGTACATCATCTGAGCCAACACCTACAAAAACCTGTTCGTCTTTCAGCCCATAGTTACAGGCAATTGCGTGTACCAGGTCGCCAGCTGTAGGGTCCGGATAAAGGCGGAGGGTATCTGGCTGAATCCCGTGTAATGCTTTCTCCACGCCTGGTGCAGGGGGATATGGGTTCTCGTTTGTGTTCAGCTTGATCATGTCCGGCTGATTGGGCTGCTCGCCGGGTGTATAAGGTACTACTTTACGAATGTTTGCTTCCCATGTATTCATTTCGGTCCATCCTCGCTTCTTCGTATTTTTATTATAATTTCTTTTTGAAAAAATCTGTAGTATGCATGTTTCTGCATAGTTATTAGTATTTTACTTTTTTCCTTGGAGTTTGTCAAATTAGGTATCTTTGTCTTCGGGATTGCAAGCGATGTTTAAATCTGAGCCATCACAAACTAATAATTGATAGCCATTGTATTTTTTCTCAAGAGTAAAAGAAGCATTGAATTCATGAAACAAAAATGCCCAAGTTTCCAAAAGAAGTATTTTTGGAAAACAGCCATGGAACGGTAGCCATTTCACCAATCAAAGACAATAATTGTTTTTTCACCTGTTCTGCAAATATCATAGACGAAAAGTGGGAAAAACCAGCTTTTTTTCAAAAACTGGGAAACGCGGTTTAGCAAAAAACCTCCAATTATGGAAACATCAGCATTTCCAAAATTGGAGGTTTTCTCATTCATTTTCAGGCTCCCAGTGTCAGGAGCTCTCCAAAACTCTGAATCTTCACATCAGCAGCCGCATATCCAGCTGCAATCCCAATTCCCACAGCCTGCATTCCCGCGCTCTTCGCTGCGTCAATTCCAGCATAAGCATCTTCCACCACATAACAATCCTCAGGCTTTTCTCCAAGGAACTCTGCTGCTCTCAAAAATACTTCCGGATCCGGTTTGGACTTGGTAATATTCGTTCCATCGGAGATCGCATCAAATGCATCCAACAGTTGAACCTTTTCCAGGATAAATTTTGCGTTCTTACTGGAAGAGCCAAGTGCCAGCTTATACCCCCTGTTATGTAATTCCGCAAGAGTTCTTCTTACATCTTCCGTCACATCAGCCGGTGTCATGGATGCCAGAAGCTCTCTGTAAGTATTGTTCTTACTCTCCATCAGTTCTGCTTTTTTCTCCTTGGAAAGAGCCGGTCCTTCATATCTCTCCAGAATAATTTCCAGGCTCTCCGATCTGCTCACACCGCGAAGACGGTTATTTATGGTCTCATCAAAATAAATTCCCATTTCATCCGCCATCTTTTTCCACGCCTGATAGTGAAATTTGTCAGTGAAAACAATAACACCATCTAAATCAAATATAAAAGCTTTCATATATTTCTCCATTCCGTTAACAACTGCAAATAAACCTGCCAGCAATCATCTTAAATATAATTTTTCCCACACAAAGGATCCGCCGGACTTACCCCTGTAAATTCCGAGCGTCCCATAATCTTATCCATTGCTGCCTGAATAAATTCCGGGTTCCCACTGTATGTATTAATGTAAGTTTTCACCATCGGTGCATCAAACAGATGGAATGGATAAGCTGTAGAAATCATCAGCGCCGGAATCTCCGGAGCAAACCAGGGTGCATCATCTCCAAGCCCGAAGCACACATTCCAATTCAAGCGAAGAGTGGTATTATTGGAAGCATTTTCCATGTTACAGATATAAACATACAAGTCGTAGTCCTGCTTCATCTCCTCCACACTTCGGTACATTTCGTGCATCAGTTTTCCTTTTTCCGGTGTCATACCTGCCGGATTCACGAAATCTTCCATAGAGATAGATACCCGGCGGTCACGGACCGTCACCTGGAAGCCTTCCTGCTCAAACTTCTCTTTCCATGACTGCACAAAAGCATTCTCTGGATCCAGATCTTTCTGGATTACATTCAGATAAACCCGCTTGTATTTCTTAGGGGAAATTGGAAGCAGTTCCTGCTCATCCCTTACCAGAGTTATTGCCTGGTCTGCCACCTTTTTCGCCCAGCTTTTGTGCTTCTCACAGCCCACAATTTCCAACGCCTCTTTTTCTGGAACCAGAGTGCCCTCCGCTTTCTTCTTATGAAGCCCCAGTGACGCTTTTGTGGCCAGAATTCTGAGAACTGCCTCATCCAGTCTATCCATGCTCAAATTTCTAGTTTTCGCACCAGCCAGAAGATATCCAAAATCCTCTTCCAGACTTTTGTTGAACAAAATCATGTCACAGCCTGCATTGATTGCCTGAACAATCGCCTCGCTGCGCTTCATAGCTGCGGTAAACCCAACCATAGGTGTTGCGTCTGTGCTGATCAGCCCGTTAAATCCCAGCTTTCCTCTGAGAAGCCCAGTAAGAAGCTCCTTGGATAAAGAAGCCGGACGCAGCATCTCTTCCCTGGTTGCCTGGGGATTGAGCGCCTTCACATAAGCAGGCTGGGCAATATGCCCTACCATCACGGTCTTCGCACCTTTCTTTATCAGATTCCCATAAACATATCCATAGGTTTCATCCCATTTTTCTGTAGAAAAAGAATTAACACTTGTAAGAATATGCTGATCTCTTTCATCCACCCCATCTCCTGGAAAATGTTTGATAGCAACAGCCACACCGCATTCATCTGCTCCCTTCATATATTCCAGGGCAAAATCCAGCACCTTCTTTGGATCACTTCCAAAAGTTCTTACATTGGTAATGGGATTGTGAAAATCATAATTAATATCCACAATAGGCGCAAAAGACCAGTTCAGCCCCAAAGCTGCACCCTCTTTGCAGGCGGTATATCCCATTCGGTATCCATTTTCCGGATCATCTGTAGCCGCCACTGCCATAGGTTTTCCGAAGGAAGTTCCCTCATAGGCAAGTCCGTCTCCGCCTGCTTCCGTATTAGCCGCAAGTAGCAGCGGAATATTGGAAAACGCCTGCAGCTTTCTATAAATATCCTGAATATTTTCCGCGCTGTCTGCACGATACATCAGACCACCCACCTGAATATCCTGGGTAAAATGCTTCAGCGTTTCTTCCTCTCCGTTGAACCCCATGGGGCAAAATACCTGTCCGCATTTCTGCTCCAGACTCATATTTTTCCAGGTATCCAGAACCCAATTTTCTCCTTCTTCATCCAGAAAAAAAGGATTTCCTTTCATATCGATCTCTGTCATTATTTTTCCCCTTTCAATGAGCCGTCTGCTGTAAAATACTTTCTAAGAAAATACGCCGGGCCACAGCTCCAGGCATGGCAGTAGCTGTTCACGATGGTGCCGCCATATGGTGATTCTGAAGGGTTTTCCGGATTATATAATTCCCAGAATGTATCCGCTCCCAGATCGGTCATGCCGCCCCAGTATGCTTCCATTTTCTGCAGAGCCATTTTTTTCTCCCCCACAAGAAGCAGCGCCGCAATATAATTGTGATACATGTATGGCGTCACCATTTTTTCAGCTTCCGAAATGGTCTCCACCCTGCGCAGAAGATTTACTGCTGCCTGGTCTTCAATCGCCTCTCCCAAAATCATCCACACCTGGGAAGCAACTGAAACCTGTCTTTCTTTTCCACTGATGTAGCATTGTTTTTCTCCATCCCAGAGATATAAATTCGCCGCATTTCTGCACTCACAGTAAAGCTCCGCCAGTTTTTCCTCCGTCATAACATCTCCTAGCACCTGGGCAATCCGGATAGCTGCACTAAGCGCATAAAGAAAAATCCCCTGGGCAGACGCCTGTTTATTCAGATTCAGATTCCAATCCACAAAGCACCAGCCCAGCACATCTGAATCTCCTACCAACATTTTCTCATCCAGCTGCTCTTCTGCCAGTTCGATCTGTCTTAATGCTACAGGCCATAACTCCTGCAAAGTTTCCTTATCCTTTGTAGCTTCGTAATAGTCCCAAAGTGTGTTTATGAAAAACAGGGAATAATCAAACATCTGGGTATCATCCACTTCCGGTTCCGGGGAAAGAAACAAGCACGCCCCCATCCTTCCTTTTTCCATAGGAAGTGCTGCAAACAGATACAGGCAGGCTTTCACCATATCATTATTGTTATAAGTTTCATAATTGGTCAGTGCCTGGATACGAAGATCTCCCATCCACAGTCTGCGGTCTCTCTTCGGACCGTCCTCAAACACCTGCTGCATACAATTGTGAAGGGTTCTGCATGCGATCTGATCCATTTTTGCCAGCTTATGATTCTGCGCCTTAAATGCGGAAAGCTCCTGGTCTTTCGCAGAAGAAACAGCGGTACAAAAAGCATCTTCCACAACAAGATCAAACTTGGAACTAATATCCAGAACCTCGATCATCACATACCTGAACGCATATCTCCTTGGCAGGCGCAGCTGGGAAGGAACCACATCCACATGGAGCTGTTCCTCTTCGATCCAAGAAGAACAGATCCAGCCCTGATAGCTTTTTCCATCTTCAAAAAGCTCCGTCGCATTTTCTGCAAAGTGAAGCTTCAGCCACACAGGCGCGTCTGGATGACTCCCCCTGTAATTCAGATTTAAAGTCAGATACCCAACCTGATGATTTCCAAAATCCAGGCATACCCGGCTTCCCTTTTTCAAAACTCTCTTTCTGTAATCAACTGCCTGCTCAATGACAATACTGTTATCATTTTTATAAAGTTCTACTGTCTGCACTGCATCTACTTTTGTCTCAACCAGATCCGGAAGCAGATTTAATGCTTTATTCAACAATTTCTGATTTTTCATTTCAGCCATAAAAACCTCTTGTCACATAGAATTTTGTCAAAATTGTTATAAAAATGCGACCCTACGGAGTTTTCCGGCAGGGCCGCTGCAATCTCAGAGCGTGTTTGAAAAAGGCTTTCTGCAAGATGTGCGTCACAATTTGTGGGAGATTTTGCCCGGATGAGGGCGTCGTAGCGGGCTACGACAACCGAATTCGGGTGAAATATACCGCAAAGTGGGGCGTGCAGATTGCAGGAATGATTTTTCAAACAGGCTCAAGTTATTGTCTGATTTTTCCCGTGAAAATTCTTACCAGTAATTTTTCATTATTCAGATAAATCAGGAATGCCATCAGCAATACTGCATTGATAATAGACTGCATGGAAGCGGTCACCACATTTGAGAGAACTGCAAATGTGGAATTCAGCAAAGACATGCAAACCGCAGCCAGCAAAAATCCAAGTTTCTCATTGCTATACCTGCTTATGTAAGAACCAATAAACATTGGCAAAAATGCTGTAAACATAATGGAAATAGAGCCAAAGTTCAGCTGGCCTCCATTGATGGTCGTACTTCTTGCCGCATTCAAAAATCCAACAATTCCCATCAGCGCACCGCAGATCCCATAACAGCCAATGGCATTTGGAATCTCTTTGATTCCTGTATTTACTGCTACCTTCTGCCCATTTTTCAATGCATTATAGTCATAACCAAACCTTGTATAATCAAACAGAAGAATGGAAAGGACCAGTACCACAGCAATAATAATCGCCGCATAAATCCAGGTTCCTACAAAGCCTGACATGGAAGAATTCTGTACCTCTGTCATTACATATTTTCCGCTTGTAATGGTGTACAAAACACCTTCATAGATCAGGGTTACACCCAAAGATGTTATGATGGGCGGAATCCTGAGAGTCACATAAATAAGACCAGATACCATTCCCAGCACAGCGCCGGCCGCAATAGTGATTACCAGCATAAGTGCTGCACTTCCTGAGCCGCCGCCTAATACTGCATAGCTTATCTTCGCTCCCACTACAGCAGACAGAGAAGCCATGGCTCCAAGTGAAAAATCAAATCTTCCACTGTTCAGGTTAATGGACAGGGCAATTGTTGTAATCATAACAATTGCAGTATAGACCACAAAATTATCAAAGCCCTTCTGATTTGTTATGATGTTTTCTCCATGTGACAGACAGATCACTTCCAAAATAAGTAAGGTCAGTACAGGGATCGTAAATGTTCCCGCTATTTTCTTAGGGGTGCTCATAAATTCCAGCCTCCATCCAGCCTGTCCGATTTCCTGGATATGGGCATCCAGGGTTATCGGTCAGAGCTTTCATAAATTAATTTCCAGTTATTTAAATTCGTAACTGTTTAATGTCTTCACAGTTACCTGCAAAACAATTACTTAGATTCTACTAATGTTTTTACATCCTCAAATGTAACGTTATCGCCAATAATACTGTCCAGAGTTTCTTTGTCATAGATTGGTGCATCACCACTGTCAGAAACAGAGTATTTATCAAATGTGTCGCTGTCAGTTGCTACCAGATATCCCTGGCTGATAGATGGAGCGTTTCCGTCCTCGTCTCTGATCACATTTCCATTGATTGCATTCATTACCAGTGCAAAAACTGGTCCGATAGAAGAAGAATATTTTCCAGCAAGATAAGTAAGGGTACCATTTTTCATAGAATTTCCGTTTGTCTCAGTAAAGGAATCAATATCTGAGAAGGAGATTCCTGCCTCACTTAAGGACTGTGCAAAGAATGTGGTTGCCATACCTACGGAAATAAATGCATCCGGTGTTTTCTGGATTGCTGCGTTTAACTCATCCGTTGTGGTGTCACCATATCCCTGAAGATAGGAAACAACCTCTACATCGCCTTCTACTTTAGATAAATCAACTGTCTGATCCTGGAAAATCTGTCCAGCGATAGCGTTCATATCGCTTTCTCCGCCATAGGTGCAACCCAGTCCGTTAAGGACACCAGCAACACGGTAAACATGCATTGGGTTCGGAATAAAAGCTCCATAGATTGCTACTTTGGAAACACCCTGCTCTTTGTAGTAAGCTCCCATATCTTTTCCAGCTTCAAACTCTGTATCATTTCCAGGTCCTACCTGACCAGCAAAATATTCATAAGTTTTGTAAGTTTCATACTGTGCGTCATCCAGCACACCGGAAGCTACCGCATAGTAAACTCCGTATTTTTCACAAGTCTCAATCTGCTGTACACGATCGTTGCTGGAAAAAGAGATGATTGCCTGACACCCCTGGGAAGCAAACTTCTCAATTGCTGTTTTCTCATCTTCTGCACTTTGCAGCGCATCTGTGTAGTTAAATTCTACGTCATAGTTACCAGCGATATAATTCTCATAATAAGAACGGAAGCCCTGTGCTTCCTCGCCACTTACGTCTGCAACCAGCACACCAATCTTTGCCTTGTCAGCAGCCTTTACTTCACTTGTTCCTGCTCCTGCAAGAACTGCTACAGCCATAGTTCCTGTTAATGCCATGCTTACCATTTTTTTCATTGTTCGTTTCATTAGAATTTCCTCCTTTTTATTTGCAGCGTTATACGCTAATTCACCATTAAAAATCCCATATATCGGACAGTTATTTCTTATTCTCCATTATCTTGGAAGTATATTTGTCTTATAATTCATGCTTGTTACATATACAACGATCAGGAAAAATACTGCACTGATCACCTGGGTGATTCCATAAGCCGCACTTCCGTCAATCACCAGCTCCAGAATGTCATTGAGCAGGATAAAGGAAAAACCGCCAACCAGTGCCGCATAAATTCTGGAACGTGCTCCGCCTGAAATAGGCATTCCGCCAAATACAATTGCAATAAAAATATTCATACCAATGCTGGAGGCCGTAGTGGTTGTTACAGATGGTGTATAAACCAGAGTAAGAAACGCTCCAAGCCCTACGCCCAGGCCTGCCATTACGAAAGCAATAATGGTATATTTGTTGGATTCAATTCCGGTAAGAGCTGCGCACACCGGATTTCCTCCGATAAATTTCTGCCTTCTTCCCACTTTTGTAAGATTGAAAACAAAATAACTGATAATAAAGAAGACTGCCAATACTACGATTTTAAAAACCATATTGTCAAACGGCTTTACCACTACTCCCGGAATACTGATCCCACCAAGTGCACCACCCTTTGTGGTAACGATCTGTGAGGCAATCGCAGAAAGCACAGACATCATGGCAACTGTAGTAACAAATGCTGGAATATGAAATACCGAAGCCAGCAGGGAATTTACAAGGGAACATGCAACTCCGCTTACAAAGATTGCCAGGATCATTAACACTACATTCTGTGTAGTATTGTAAGTAACCACACCCATGGTTGCAGAAAACAAGGTTGCAGCGCCAAGACTGATATCAAAAGTTCCCAATGTGTAAATGAAAATTGCTCCTGTAGCAACCACCGCCAACACAACACCTTCGTTAAAAACAATCTGCAGATACATATCCAGCCGATAGCCTTTTGCACTGACTACTGCCAGGAAGATTCCGAATAAAAGCACCAGAGCCGCAAATGGAAGAACCTTTATCGCAGTTTGGGCTGCTTTATATTTATTCATATTATTTTTCATAATCTGATGTTCCCCCTTAAATCATATATCCAATTACATCTGCGTCTGTCAGGCTTTCACTTCGCATAAATTCACCGGTAATGCTTCCGTCTTTCATAATCAGAAGCCTGTCGCTCATTCCCAGCAGTTCCGGAAGCTCCTCGCTGATCAGCAGGATTGCTTTTCCCTCTTTTTTCAGCTCCATCATCAGCTGATACATGGACTGTTTGACGCCAATGTCAACACCTCTGGTGGGGCAATCCAGGATCAGGATCTCACTTCCACAGCCGATCCATTTTCCAAATACAACCTTCTGCTTATTTCCGCCGGACAGCTGGCTTGTCAGCTGGTCGCCATCAGAACATTTAATAGAAAGATCTTTTATCTGTTTTGCCACATATTCTTTTTCCTTTTTATTTGTTATAAGGAATCCGTTTACGGCATATTTTTCCATTCCGCCAACTGCAATGTTGTCCTGGATACTTGCGGACAGACAAAGGGATTCCACATCCCTGTCCTTTGACACATAACCAATCTTGTTTGCAACTGCGATGTGGGGACTGTTGATCTTCGTTCCATCGTAAGTGGTTACTTCTCCCTCTTCCAGGGCAAGTGCGCCGAACATGGCTTTTCCCAAAGTGTGCATTCCGCAGGCGGCAAGTCCGCCAATGCCTAAGATTTCGCCTTTTTTCAAAGTAATGCTTACAGATTTTAACTCCTCTTTGTACTTCAGATTAGTGGCTGTTATGGCAGCTTCTTTCTGGCTGCTTGGGGTAAAATCACTTCTGTAATAATCTCCCTGAAGCTCGCGGCCGATCATACTTGTACGGATTTCATCCGCATTGAATTCTTCTTTTTTAAACGTACGGATCAGGTTTCCATCACGGAGAACAGTGAGTGTATCACAAACTTCCATAATCTCTTCCAGGTCATGGGAAATAAAGATTATTGCTTTTCCACTGTCCCGCAGCTTTCGGATCAAGGAATACATGATCTCACGTCCATCCTGTGAAAGTGCTGTGCTTGTCTCATCAATTACCAGAATGTCTGGATTTTTCAGCATAACCTTAGCGATTTCTACCAGCTTTCTGGTCTGAAAATCCAGTGAATCAATAGGCATATCGCCGATTACATGTTCTACTCCAATGGCTCTCATTGCCTCTGTCGCTTTCTGGTTCATTGCCTTTTTATTGATCATCCCCAGCTTGTTCCGAAACTGGGAAAGCTCTGCCAGAAAAATATTTTCTGCAACGGTTACCCCCGAAATGGTTCCGCTCTCCTGCACAACCATTCCGATTCCATTTTGTAGCGCATCTATCATACTCGCTGGTTCCCAGCTCTGCTTTTTGAAAGTCATTCTTCCACTGGTGGCTTTCTGCATGCCAGCTGCAATAGAAGATATGGTAGACTTTCCAGAACCATTTTCACCGATCAAACCTCTTATTTCCCCTGGATATACCTCCAGATCTACATTTTTCAGTGCTATTACGCTTCCAAAATTCTTGGAAATATTTTTCATTTCAAGAATCGGTTCACTCATGTTTACCCTCCGTTCACTTGAAAACTGTTTATGAGATTATTATATTCTTCCCCCTAAAATTTCAAATTCACAATTTAGCTCAGTTTTATTGATGTATTTGATCTAAGATGTTAAAATACATCATATAAATAGCTTTATTTTAATATTTTGGATTGTGTGAATAGATTTTGTAAAAGGGGGATTTTTATGGATGTTGAAGAACTGAGACATCAGATTTATCAGTTTAATGATGAAGAATTGTTTTATAAAGAACAGTATGAAGCCCGGGAAGCCGGGCAGATTTATGCTTATATCGCAAAACAGGATATTCAGGAGGTGATCCGCCGCCACTTACTGATTCCGGAAGTGAAAGAAACCATTCCACCGGAATTTAAAGACTCTTTCTTTTTTGATATGGCGGACAAAGATAGCATTGTGGTACAGAAGCATAACCGCTATAGCCCGGCGCTGATTCACTCCCACACATTTTTTGAGCTGGTATATGTTTACGACGGGAAGTGTACACAGGAGATTTCCGGACAGACCATTTCCATGAAAACAGGAGATTTCTGCGTAATCCCCCCTTCTGTAGAGCACTCTATTTCTGTTTATGATGATAGTATTATTATCAACATCATGCTCCGCCGCAACACTCTGCATAGTATGTTTTATAATTTTTTGAATACGCCAAATAAGCTCTCTTCTTTCTTTTTGAATAATATTTATGCAAAAAGAGCAAATGATTATATTCTTTTTCATTCAGGAATGGATTCTTACATCCGGGAATCTTTTTGCTGGATGTTATGGGAAAGTATGAATAAACAGGAATACTCTTATCAGTGCATTACCAATGTACTGCTTCTGGATTTCTATCTATTGGTACGAAATTACTCGGAATCTGTGCAGATGCCTCTTTTCAACAGCAAGATTGATGTGCAGCGTTATGCGATTATTCAGTATATCCAGGATAATTACAGAGATGTGACACTTTCGACTGTGGCAAAGCGTTTTCATTATTCCAATGAATACACTTCCCGTTTAATTAAAGATCTGATGGGAATGACCTATACAGAAGTGGTCCGTACCGTTCGAATCGAACGGTCCCAGGATTTCCTGGCGAATACAACTATGACTGTGGCAAATATTGCGGAAGCAATCGGATATGATACCACAGAACATTATATCCGCCAGTTTAAAAAACATACTGGGATGACGCCTTCTGCTTATCGAAAACAGGAGGCCAAAAATCGGTTGTTTTAATTTTCCATTCTTTTCAGCTCTGGCAGCACCGTCAGCAGCATGATAACGCCTGCAGTACCCAGGCTGATAATATTTTTTGCATTCTCCATGCATCCTGAAAGTTCTTTTTTCTTCAGGAGCCGTGCCTTCATTTCTGCCTTTTTCTCAAGGAAAAGAAGTACATAGGCTGCGGATAAAAACTGGGAGATTACAGTTGCAATGGCAGCTCCCCGGATACCAAATCCAAACACAAAAATGAATAGTGAGTCTAGGATCAGCGGGAAGCAGATTCCTATTTCAAAGTCGATTCGTTTCATTTTTTGTTTCTCTAAAAAACACTTGAACGCACTTTTTGACTTGTGCAGTAAAAGGTTAGTCATTAGCTTGCCGGAACGTTGCGACGCGCGGCGGTAAATATACATTGTGAAATCGCGTCCGGGATAACGACCAACCAATTAAATAGCAATAAGAAAAGCCCCCTAGGAATTTTTATTAACTTCCCAAAGAGCTTTCAATATACAATCTTATTAACCTGCCAGATGCAGTATTCCGATGAGGAATACCCATCCAAGTCCATAATATGTCACAACAGCAACAAGGTCGTTGACGGTGGTGATCAATGGACCAGAGGCTACGGCGGGGTCTACACCTACTTTTTTGAAAAACAGAGGGATACAGGTACCTACGGCACTGGAGATCAGCATTGCAAGGAGCAGGGCGACTCCGATGCAACCGGATACGGCGTATGCAAATACCAAAGTCTTTCCTTTAAATAAGTAAATGTAAAGTCCAATGAGTACAAAGGACAGTATACCAAGCAACGCACCATTGCAAAGACCAATCCGCATTTCTTTAAATACAAGTTCCAGCTTCTGCTTGCCGGTGAGGGACTCATCCATCAGGACACGGATGGTAACAGCCAGAGACTGTGTACCAACGTTTCCTGCCATGTCCAATATAAGGGACTGGAAGGCCATGATGATGGGAAGCTGGGTTACTACGTTCTCAAAGACACCTACTACAGAGGATACAACCATTCCAAGACCAAGAAGAACGATCAGCCATGGCATACGTTTCTTCATACTCTCTTTCAGCGGCTCCTTCAGATCCTCCTCTGCGGTAAGACCTGCCAGCATGGCGTAATCCTCTCCCATTTCATCATCAACCAAGTCGATGATATTGGAAGATGTGATAACACCTAAAAAGCGGTTGTCATTATCCAGCACGGGGATGGAATCCTCGGAATACGCTTTCAGTTCTTCGATACAGTCGTCAATATCCTCTTCAGCATATACATATGGGTAAGAGGTTGCCACCAGATCTTCCAGGGATTTATCCTGTCTTGCAATGATCAGGTCTTTCAGATCAATGGCTCCGTAAAATTTCTGCGACTCGGTTACCACAAAGATTGTGGAAATATTATCGTTCTTAGCAGCCTGCTCTACAAGGCTGTTCATAGCCTGCTTCACAGTCAGGTTCTCACGAATGATAATGCAGTTAGTCGTCATACGGCTGCCGATTTCATCCTCATCAAAGGAAGCGATCATCTCAATATCGTGGCGGACATCATCATCCATTAATTCGAACAGCAATTTCTTTTTGGCTTTATCAATCTTATGAAGAACCTCTACAAGGGCATCAGTCTCCATGCGTGAAAGAATAGCTGCACCTTTTTTTACATCCATCTCTTTCACATATTCTGCTGCATTATCTGAGTCCGTATACTCAAAAATATCGGACAGCATATCCAGTTCCAGAATACGGTACAGTTTGCAGCGTTCCTGAACAGTCAGCCTCGGCATTGCATCTGCAATGTCATTGGCATGAAAATCTCCCAGCTTATCGCTCATAGCTGCCGGAGAGGTATTACTTCTTACTACAGCCAGAATGTCCTGGGTGTAGTCCTGCACTCTTTTCTCCATCCTACTTTCTCCAATCTGACAATAAGACAGTTCACCATTTCCAGGTGTTTATCTTATGTATTTTTGACAGACTTATACAAAGTCCGTTTTTACGGACAGTAAAATCCGTATTTAAACAGAATTCTAGCGTGTAGCTTTTCTGTTCTTTGAGCGTGTTTGAAAAAGGTTTTCTGCAAGATGTACGTCACATTTGTGGGAGATTTTGCCCGGATGAGAACACCATAGCGAGCTACGGCAACCGAATTCGGGTAAAATATACTGCAAAGTGGAGCGTGCAGATTGCGGGAATGCTTTTTCAAACAGGTTCTAGGGAATATTGGATTCTTCTGAAGAACTCATAGGATAGAAAAAAGAAATGAAACAGTGTTCTTAAGCGCAATGCGCCTTTTACATGAAAAGAAGAACAGAATGTGCGCGATGCTCATCTGTCATTTCGTTTTTCCATCCTATGCAACTACTTCGCCCATGAGAATCGCAACTATCCATTCTGTTCACCTGCCTTTATTTTCTAATTTGGGGGAACTATTTTTGTTCCCACAGGTCATTCTAACTGCTTTTATAAAAAAAATCAATTCCTAATTTACTATTTATTTGATTTTTCACTGGCTTTTTTCCTTTTTCTTTCCGTTTCTTTACAATACTGGAAAAACCTGTGTGGTTTTATGTGGATTCAAGGAACAGCAAGTGAAGATATTAACAGATTTTAATCGTACTATTATAGTTTTTATATGACAGTTACGCCCCTTAAGTCCTTTTTCTTGTATTGTTTTTTTTATAACAATAGTAACTTCTTTGCTGTATTTCACCGTTTTTACTTCAAGAAATATAATACTTATAACAGCTGGCGCAATGGTCTGATTATAATCCGCAGCACTCCATAGAAAAGTTTTTTCTGCCAGTTCAGCACTTTCGTTTCATACTGTACCCCTTCTGTCTCCTGTCCGTTTGACAGAACTTCTTTACTTTTTTCTATGTAAGTACCTTCCGTGGACTGAATCTGCTGATTCAGTTCTTTGCTGTCGATAACAAGCATTAATTCCGTATCCAGATAAGTACTTCTCATGTCCAGGTTATAGGATCCGACGACAGAGAGTCGGTCGTCAAGCAGGACTGCTTTGGTGTGAACTGGAACCTCGTTCATCAACTCATATACATCGGCACCGGTATTCAGGATTTTCTTTTTCTGATTCAGGTAGTCGGTGCAGCCCCAGGGATTGGAACCTTTCTCTACTGCGTTAAGAATGATCTTTAACTGGGCATGGGACGCGATCTCATTTAAAGTGTCGTACATGTATCCGTTGCAGATCACATATGGGGTCTGGATCGTTACATTGTCTGCGTTCTTCGCCAGATAGCGGATTGTCTGAAGTACCAGGGGCGTTTTGGGGCCTGCATGGGTTCCGTTGTTAACAAGCGTAATTTTATTCGCCGGAATGGTATCCTCCTGCCAGGAGCTGTAATCTTCAATATCGGTGTATTTTTCTTTCAGGGAAGCGTAACGCATTTCTAAAGACTGGTATTGTTTTTCGTACTTTGAAAGCCTTTCCTGTGTCTCGTCTGTTATCTCATTTTCAGCATTCGATTTTCCATTCACAATATCAGGATTTTTCAAATTACTTTCTGTACCCTCACTGTCGTCTGCCGCTTCTTCTGACACAGAAATTTCCGAACTATTCTTTTTTCTTCCACCCTTTATTTTCACGCAATCTTCATTCCAAATCTGCTGAAAATATGCTTCCAGTTCCTGCAGGGATTCACCCTTGCCATTTGTTGTATCGCATACCAGAATATCCCGATCCACATTGACATCCGTGGTATAATCTCCAAGGAAAATATCATTGCTGTTGCGGCCACCCAGCAGATACATTTTGTCATCCACAATCACATATTTATCGTGCATACGGTAATTGAGCTTAAATATGCCAACCGGGCTCACCGGGTTGTAAACACCTACCTCCACGTTTTCCCTCGCCGCAAGTGCCTGAAATTCCTTGCTTCCATTCAGGAACAGCTGCTGGTAAATTCCGTCAATTAAGAGCTTGATTTCCACCCCTTTTTCAGCAGCGTGATTCAGCGCCGCAAGAAGATCCGTTCCGCTTTCATCCGCCCGCAGATCAAAGGTTGCCAGCACAATACTCTTCTTCGCTGCTCCAATCATCCGCAGTCTCCACAAAAGAGCCTCTTCATTGTCATCAATACAGCGGATCCGTTCGCCCCCTGGCGTATCGGAAGTAAATTCTGTCTGTTTCAGCATTTCCGCAAATTTTTCATCTGGCTTCCTGCAATACAGCGGTGCAAAAACATTTACCAGCACTACGATAAGCAGAAACCATAGAAGTATATTCCTTATTCGTTTTAGATTTTTCTTTATCGCTATACACCCTTTCTAAAATCAACATTCCCACAAATATTTCTTCAAATCTACACAACCATTTTCTTTCAGAGTAACTCCTTCCCCTTTCAGCAGCCACTCCTGCTCCGCCCAACCAGGCGCCAGTCTTCCCATATGATTCACCACCCGATAACATGGAAACTCCCCATAATTTCCTACATGAGACAGCACTCTCGCCACCAATCTGGAATTCTTCTCCCGCCCGATCAGCTTTGCGATCTGTCCATAGGTTGCCACTCTCCCCGCCGGAATTTCCTCCACCACGGAAAGAATCTCATAGGCAAGATCATCGTTTAATTTGGAAATATTTTCTTTGCGCTTGTTTGTTTTCAGTAAATCTGAAAAAGGATCGTCAATCATAACTTTTGTCCCACTTCATCTGTAAAATCACATATTTCATCATTATTTTCATAATATATTCAGCTATGCTTTTCGTCAATAACTAATATGATTAACATTTCCACTTCTATTTTCGAAAGAATGTTTCGGCTAATCTTGCATATAATATAAAATCAGCCGTTTTTTCTGTAGAATTGCAAAAATCTATTTGAACTGTGGACAAGAACCATATATATTACTACCGTGATAAAGATGCCAGAGAAATTGACATTGTTCTGGAACATGATGGGATACTGAATCCTTTGGAAATCAAAAAAACCTCTAATCCAGGTTCCGAACTCACTAAAGTATTCGCACTTCTTGACAAGGCTTCTGTTCCCCGGGGAAAAGGTGCAATTTCAAAATGCCATCACACCGGATACTCCAAGTGTGATGGCATTTTGATTTACGGATGGGTAATTGATGTTCCCGCTAGGGAATCACAGATACTGGCTGAACTCTATCTTTTCCTTATTCGGCCCCTCAATTGTAAAAAATCTGACACCATTTTCCCAGAATGGTAAAAAATGGATTGTATCCCTGGTGGTATTCAGATCCGCCTGATTGATCAATTCATATACTTTTTCGATATCTTTTACATCAATTGCGACGTGATCAATAGCACCTGATTCCATTTTTGCGGCTTTATTCTCATAGGTCTCAATTACCAGATTATTCAGCTTGAGGAATGCAACTTTCTCATTTGCTTCCTCATTGACAGTTTGCAAAGCGACCTCAAATCCAAGCTTTCCATAAAATTCAATGGTTGCTTCTATATCATTTGTGGGAATTCCTACATGCTGAATTCCATTTAACTGCTCCCTTAACATTATTTTTCCTCCTGCTTTTTCTCATATAACAGCCCGGCTTCGTCCAGCTTTTCTAAAATCTGCTTCTTTTCCACTTCGCTTTCAACTGGAATCTGCAATTCTCCATATGCAAAATCCGGCAGGCTTAAAACTCCGAGCATGGATTTCGCATCTACTATGTAACGGCCATAACACAAATCCACATCATATGCAATTGATCCTGCAATACTGACCAATTTACTTGCATTTTGCATAGTTCCCAATATTACTTTTATTTTCATCGCTTTCACGCTCCTACGCAAACAGGCTGAGCACAATCGCACAGACCAGACCTGTAATTCCAATAATGGTTTCCATCATGGTCCAGGATTTCAAAGTCGTTTTCTCATCAATCTCAAGAAGGGAACTGATTTCCCATTCCGCAGTCCTGAAGCACCCAGCGGACAATTCCGCCGCCAGTAATTACCAGTAGGATTTGTCCTGTAGGGCGCAGGGAACGGTCCAGGATTTTCTTTAACTGTTCTCCATCATATCCCTGTTTTTTACCAAGGAAGTACATGGCACACAGCACTGCTATGATCAGCGCTACAAATGGAGTTCCCAGAAATTCCAGCACTGGTCTCACTGGATCAATCCCAGGAATATAAGTTGAAACTGTGTTACACAAAATCAGTACCAACGGTACAAGAATAATGCATAACACGGTAGAAAACTTCGGAAGATTACCTTCTTCGGCTTCCCGAACTTCCTGGATATTTGAAGGAAGCCCTGCATCAATTTTACTGCCGATAAATTTTGACCATAAAATACCGGCAAAAATCAGTGACAGAATTCCAACGGGCACACCTACTGCAATCATAACTCCCAGATCCACGTTCAGCATATTTGCCACCAGAACAGAGCCGGCAGATGGTGGAATAAAGGCAAAGCCTGTGGCCAGTCCTGCCAGAAGAGGGATCACATAATATAAAGTAGATTTCTTTGTCTTTTTTGCAAGTCCGAATGCCAGTGGAATGAGAATCACCACGCCAGCCTCAAAGAATACGGTTGTACCAACTACCAGCCCTGTGATTCCCAATGCAATTCCAGATTTTTTCTCACCGAATTTATTGATCAAAGTCTGGGCAACACATTGTGCACCTCCTGATACTTCCAGGATTCCTCCAAACAAAGAGCCAAGTCCAATTAATAGGACAATTCCCTGCAAGGTATCCCCCGCACCTTTTTCCACTGTACTTACCAGGGTTGGAACCGGCATTCCGGCTCCAAGCCCAATAACCAATGCTGAAATCAGCAGTGATAAAATCGGATGAATCTTAAATTTAATGATAAGAAGCAGAAGCAATATAATTCCTGCCCCTGCCGCGATCAGCAGTCTGGCTGACTCTGCCACAAATACCGGTTCTGTCATTTTGTATTTCCTCCCCAAATTTCTCATTCAATAGTCTACAGTTAAACAGATAACAACACCCGCATTTTTGCTATCCTATATTCGGGACTTATCAGCATAGTGCATCCCAGATAAATTTATTACGCTGTAACATATTTATGAATTGTAGCTCTCACAGCTCCCGGCCCTGCGATCATTTCCCTGAACATGTTCTCAATCTTCTCTCCCACACCAGCTTTGTAAAGATCTGTGAAAAACAGGCGCTCGTTAGAAAGGATCGGTTTCAGCTGATCCTTAAAAGTCTCAGGCTTTCCAATAACAATATCCTTTAACTGTTCCTGGAGTTCCTCATTCATCGGATCTGGTGCCAGTTCATATTTATTCCCTGCATCATCCACTGCCAGCATATATCTTAACCAGCCAGCGATTCCAAGAGGAATTGCTGTGAGCTTAGATGCATTCCCGAATCTCTTCACATATGCCTTTACAGTCTCTCCAAAACGGATTCCAACCATCTGGGATACATCCACAGCAAGACGAAGGTTGGTATCGCCAAGGTATTCATTTGGGAAACGATCGTTAAAAAGCTCATCCACAAATGCCTGTGGGGAAAGGATTCCAGGATCAGCAACTACCGGAAGACCCTCACCATAGGCTACCATACGTGCCATTTTCATCATGTCTTCATTTGTATTCAGCATATGGGCAAAAAGGTCATATCCAAGAACCACGCCAAGAGGACCAGTTGCAGAATGAACCGGATTCAGACATACCGTTACTTTCATTCTCTCAGAAAGATTTACTGTATTTCTGTCTGCCATGTATACGCCGAAACCTTTTTCCAGAGCAGGACGTCCATTGGGGAAGCTGTCCTCGATTACAAGATACTGTGGTTTCTCAGCATTTACAAATGGTGCAATATATGTTTTCTTGCTTGTGATAACAGGCTGCATGCTTTCTACGCCAAGCTTCTCAAGGTCAGCTGCAATCTGCTCACTGGGACGAGGTGTGATCTTATCGATCATGGTCCATGGGAAAGCAACCACTTTCTCATCACTTACATAGCTTATAAATCCATCATCTACAAATCCGGCTTTCTTCCATTCTTCTGTCATGGTCAGCACAGACTCACGAAGCTTCGCACCATTCTGGGAGCAATTGTCCATGGATACAAGGGCAATCGGATATTTGCCTGCTTTATATCTCTCGTAAAGCATTGCCACCAGAACTGCCATAGCACCTGTAGCTTTGTCCGGACCATTCTGGATATCAGCCTGCACAAATGGGAACCAGGTTCCGTCAGCTTTATGTAATGCATATCCTTTTTCCGTGATGGTAAAGGATGCCATCTGAAGGGATTTGCTGGTGAAAATTTCTTTCAGACGGTTCCACTGTTCCAGTTCTGAAGACTGAGCCTTTACAGCTTCTGCCAGAGCGCCCAGAACCTTATATTCACGGGTTCCGTCTCCATGAAGGATTACATTTAATCCAAGATTGTCATATGGTTCATAAATCTTATCCACTACATCATAGTCAAAGGTCTCCACACAGGTGATTCCTCTGTCCAGAATTCCCTCTTCCAGAAGTCCGTCTGCAATACCACCGATAAATACGCGGAAAATATTGCCGATTCCAAAATGTACCCATACTGGAGCTTCTTTCGCTTTGGCAGATATTTTCTCCACATCATAACCTGGAAGCTGAATTCCTGCTTTTTCCCATGCTTCATGCTCTTTGATTCCGTTTAATGTTAATTTCATGTTCTGTTCCTCCCTAATTTTCTTATTGTACAGATCTGATTCTCAATCCCAATCTGTTTTGTTGTTCTTTATGTTTCTTTTTGTTTTAACTTATGTGTATGTCTTAATTGTAAGTTGAGTATATATCTTTTCTTTTCAAAAATCCATTGACAGAAATCCTAATTTTTATTTCTAATTTTTGTATGGTTTTACCAGTAATTTTCTGCTTATTGCTTTTTTAACTGTTCTATACTAAAATGCAAGTAAGACTTAACATTATCTGATAAAGTAAAGATTACATGATTACTGTTCACTTCATAGTCTGCAATACAAGCTTTGTTACCAATGGACAGTAACATTACCTATTTGAATATTTATTAGCAGTCACTAACCTTATGTTGTACTAAAGACATAACCAGGAGACCATCATGAGTGAAAAAGGATTAACCACCATTGCTTTAAAGAAAATAAACCGTTCCAAAATTTACCAATACATTTACCGGAGCAAACTGACCTCAAAGCTACAGATCGTTCAGGATCTGCAGATGGGTCTGTCTACTGTCAGCCAGAATTTAAATCTTCTGGAAAATGAAGGGCTGATTGAGAAAAATGGTTACTTTGATTCCACCGGAGGACGAAAGGCCAATGCCATTCAGATTGTTTCGGATTTCAGAATTTCCATTGGTGTTGGAATATTAAAAAATATGTTTCATATCACCGCCATTGATCTGTACGGAAACACGGTCTATACGGATACAATTCCGCTTACCTACTCAAACACAGCTGCGTATTACCAGCAGATCACTGACAAAGTCAAGGACTTTATTGACAAAAACCAGTATCCGGAGAATAAAATTCTGGGGGTTTCCATCGCTACCCAGGGAATTACTTCCCCGGATAATACCACTGTTATCTACGGAAACATTATGAACAACACCGGTATGCGTCTAAAGGATTTTTCCAGGCATCTGCCTTATCCCTGCCATCTGGAACATGACTCCAAATCAGCTGCTTTTCTGGAATTGTGGAATCATCCGGAGCTTGACAGCGCTGTTGTCCTTTTATTGAATCGAAATCTTGGCGGTGCCATTATCACCAATCACCAGATTCACCAGGGACGTTCTATGCACAGCGGAACAATCGAGCATATATGTGTCAACCCTGACGGACCGCTTTGCTACTGCGGAAACCGGGGCTGTCTGGAAACCTATTGCTCTGCCAACTCCTTGGAACAGGCCAGCGGCATGACTATAAAGGAATTTTTTCCTCTTTTAAGAGAAAAAAAATCCCCCCAGCTTATACAAATCTGGGAGGATTATCTCAAGCATCTGGCTTTTGCAATGAAAAACCTGAATCTGGTTATTGATGCACCCATCATTATCAGTGGATATCTTGCACCTTATTTTACGGAAGATGACACGGATTATCTGCTGCGGCAGATCAATTCCATGACTCCATTTGAGCTGAAAGAAGAACAGATTCTCGTGGGCACACATGGGCAGTATACACCTGCGATCGGGGCTGCACTTTTTTATGTGAAGGAATTTATCCAGTCAGTTTGACACTAAAAAAGCTACTGTTCACTCTGTGACCAGCAACACGCTTCGGGATGCACAGAAATCATGCATTCGCATGATTTCGCGCCGAGGTTCTCGTTTTTTCTGTGAGCTTTGCTTACAAAAAACACCTCGCAGAATGTTACCAATAAACAGTAACCTAAAAAATCAATGCAAAATATGTAATTACACATTTTTCTTGACAAAAGTTTTCGCTCTTATTATAATTACCGCTGTTAATTAACAGTGGTAATTATTTTTTTGTAAGGAGAAATAACTATGGACATTGAACTTATCAAGCGGATGATGGATGCCTGTTATCAGGGCAAGCGGATCCGGGATATGCTGCCGCCTCTGCCAGATGGAGTTGCATCTTCTTATATTCAATATCTGGATATCATTGAAAAGCTGGAAAAGCAGGGAATCCAAGTGAAGGTATCAGATGTAAGTGATGCTCTTTCCCTCCCACGTCCCGGTGTAACCCGTACAGTGAAGGACATGGAAGCCAAAGGCTATGTGAAAAAGTTTGCATCTACAGAGGACGGCCGGGTTACTTGTCTTACTGTCACAGAAGCCGGAAAAGCCCTTTCCGAAAAGTACAATAAGCAGTACTTTACTATCCTGTCCGGTTATGTAGACAGTATTCCAGATGAGGACATTCTGTGTACCATCCGGACCATGGAGAAATTTTATAAGATTATGTGTGAAAGGAGAATTGACCTTGACAAATGAAAAAAATGATTTCACCCAGGGCAGCATTCTGAAAAAGCTTGCCCTTTTTATGCTGCCGATTCTGGGAGCGCTTGTACTGCAGGCAGCATATGGTGCCGTAGACCTTCTGGTAGTTGGACGCTTCGGCTCCACCTCCGGATTATCTGCCGTTTCTACCGGAAGCCAGGTACTGAACCTTGTGACTTTTGTGGTAACACAGTTTGCTATGGGAATCACAGTCCTCATAGCCCGCTATCTTGGCGAAAAAAAGCCTGAACGGATTGGCTCTGTCATTGGCGGTGCTGCAGTTGTTTTTGCTGTTATCTCTGCCATACTTTTTATTGTAATGATTACCTTCGCCCACCCTATTTCCGTGCTTATGCAGGCTCCTGCGGAGGCTGTTTCACTTACCACAAGCTATGTAAGAATCTGTGGAAGCGGTATTTTCTTCATTGTTGCCTATAACCTGCTTTCTGCTATTTTCCGCGGACTGGGGGACAGTAAATCGCCGCTTTTATTCGTTCTGGTAGCCTGTATTGTAAATATTTTCGGAGATTTATTTCTGGTTGCAGGGCTTCATCTGGATGCCGCCGGCGCAGCTCTCGCAACCGTTTTCGCACAGGCGGTCAGTGTAGTATGTGCAATCGTCATCCTGCTGAAAAAGAAGCTGCCCTTTTCCATCCAAAAATCCGACTTCCGTTTTAATTCCCAATGTAAACGATTTCTGGGAATCGGGCTGCCTCTTGCTCTCCAGGAATTTCTTACCCAGATGTCCTTCCTGGCACTTTGTGCATTTGTAAACAGATTGGGGCTGGAAGCCTCCTCCGGATATGGGGTTGCCTGCAAAATTGTAAACTTTGCCATGCTGATTCCAAGCGCACTGATGCAGTCCATGGCATCCTTCGTTTCCCAGAATGTAGGAGCAGGAAAGCCGAAGCGTGCAAAGCAGTCCATGTTCACCGGAATCGGAATCGGACTGCTATTCGGATGTCTGGTTTTTGTTCTGATTCTATTGAAGGGTGATGTACTTGCCAGCCTGTTCTCAACTGATGCAGCAGTTATCCAGAAAGGCTTTGAGTATCTGAAGGGCTTCGCGCCTGAAACAATTTTAACAGCAATTATGTTTAGTATGGTTGGTTATTTTAACGGAAATAATCAGACCTTATGGGTTATGTTTCAGGGATTGTTCCAGACACTTCTGGTGCGTCTTCCAATGTCATATTATATGAGCATTCAGCCTGATGCCAGCCTGACAAAAATCGGCCTGGCGGCACCTGCCTCCACACTTGTTGGAATTTTGCTTAATGTGATTTTCTTTCTGTATTTCAACAAAAAAATCAATAAGAGGCAATAAGTAAAAATTCAAAGTGTCTACACGATGCGTAGACATTTTGAACAGGCTAAAGCCGTATAAAAAAAGTCCTCTGCGCAGTCTGTAAAATATACTGCGTAGGGGACTTTTTTAACAGGATATTCTTATTACGCCCGTTCTGCTTTCTTTTCAGTTTCCGGTTTTTCCAAAAGCTTCTTAATACCCTGGATTGCAACCAGCACACCCAGTATTAACAGTAATACTGCAAATATCAGCTGTAAAGAATTTCCAAGATCCAGACCTGTTGTTACAAATGCTTTGGAAAGCTTTACAATTGTCATTCCAAGTGCGGTAAAGGTAACTGCCATCATAAATACCATTGGTACCCAGAGCATCCAGCCCTGACGCTTGGTTTTCTTTAAAAATACGGCGCAGGCTACCAGTGCCAGTACAGATAACAGCTGGTTTGCAGAACCAAACAGTGGCCAGATTTCCGCATATCCAACCTTTGTAAGCAGGTAAGCAAGTACAAGTGTAATGATGGTTGCAAAGTATTTGTTTGTTACTACTTTCTGGAATGGACTCATATTTTTCTCATCTGTGTCAGAATCAAGGAAAAATTCCTGGAAGGACAGACGTCCTACTCTGGCTACAGAGTCAAGTGATGTAAGCGCAAAAGCAGATACAGCAAGGTTGATCAATGTAAATACCAGTGAGTGAGGCAAACCGATCACAGAAAGGAAGTTTGCAATCGCACCTGCGAAAATCTGGGGCTGGGTGGTAAGTCCCTGTGCAGCTGCCTCGCCCTGTCCAAAGGATGCAACTGCGATCAATGCGATGATTGCAAGCATACTTTCCATAAGCATTGCACCAAATGAAACTGGAAGCATGTTCTTTTCATTTTTAATCTGCTTGGAAGCAGTACCGGAAGATACCAGGGAATGGAAGCCGGAAACTGCACCACAGGCGATTGTTACAAATAAGATTGGGAACATGTATTGTCCATCTACATTAAAGCTTGTAAAGGCCTGAAGATTACATGCCGGGTTCGCTGCAAATACACCGATAACAGCGCCCACGATCATGAAGATCAGAAGATAACTGTTCAGATAATCACGTGGCTGAAGCAGCGCCCATACAGGAGCTACACTGGCAATCAGAATATATACAAAGATAATAATGTGCCATGTTCCAAGGCTTACATACATTGGGAACTGCAGTCCCAGCACAATTGCTGCAACCAACAGCACAATTGCAAAAGCAGTATTTACCCATTTATTGAACTTTGTGTATTTCAGGAAAAATCCAAGTCCAACTGCTTCAAAAATGAATAACATGGAAGTTGTTGCAACAGCTCCGTTTGCCACTACCTTTGTCACTTCTCCTGCATCATTTGTAGCAAATCCGTTAAAGGTTCCGGCTACAACATCTGCGAATGCCGCAACAACCAGAATACAGAACAGCCAGCAGAATAAAAGGAATAATTTTTTTCCAAGTTTTCCAATGTACGCTTCAATAATGTATCCGATTGTACGTCCTTTGTTCTTTACAGAGGCATACATAGATGCAAAGTCCTGAACTGCTCCAAAGAACACACCACCGATCAGGATCCAAAGAAGTACCGGAAGCCATCCAAAAATTGCAGCCTGGATTGGTCCGTTGATCGGGCCAGCACCGGCAATGGATGCGAACTGATGTCCAAATACTACATTGGTATCGGCCGGTACATAATCAACTCCATCCTCCATTTCGTAAGCCGGAGTTTTGGCTTTCGGGTCAATTCCCCATTTGTTCTGGAGGTAACGGCCATACAGAAGATAGGCGCCGCCCAGAACTACGATAGCGATTACCATCATCATAATTCCACTCATAATCTTTCTCCTCGTCTTTCATTTGTAGTCAAGTGGTTAATATATATAAAAAACGCCCTTGCTATCCAATGGATAACAAAGGCGGAATTTCCGTGGTACCACTTTGTATTATCGTATCTATTACTAAATACGACCACTCATTGCTGTCTGTATAAACAGCTTCTTCTGTAACGTGAAGACTACGTCCCGGCTTACTGAAATTAGTTATTATTTTTTCAGCGGGATGCTCCCAGGTGATACCACAAAATACCTTCTGCCGCCTCTCACCAGTCTGCGGCTCTCTGTGTTCCGGTTATCTTTTGTAATTTGTCCTGTTCAATGCATTTCTCTTTATCTAACTAAAGTTTTACTACTTTTTTTAGAAAATTGCAATACATTTTTTGTATATATTATACGATTTTATCAATCTGTTTTTGTGCATTTTCGCTGGCCGGTATCAGTATCTTCAGGTCAAACCAATTCTCCTTTGTATCAATGGAAACAGCGCCATCATATTTATTTACCGTATAGCGAATGCTTTTCAGTCCATAACCGTGGAATTCTTTGTCCCGCTTCGTTGTGATAAACGCTCCGCCCTGGTAATTCAGTTCGGTATCATAATAATTTTCAAACCGGAGAAGCAGAAAGTTTTTCTGTTTTGAGACACTGACGTGTATTAATCTTTTTTCTTTATCTGGAATCTTCAATTCACATTCAATGGCATTATCCAATGCATTTCCAAAAATACTGCAGATATCCATAACATCCATAAAATCCAGCAGGGTTCCATCTGCAACGCAGGTAAAGGTTATGTTATGCTTTGCGCAATAAAGGCTCTTGGTAGTCAGCACGGTATCCAGCACTTTATTTCCTGTTTTGTTCTGACTTTCATATTTCTTTATATCTGCTTCCATTTTATCCAGAAATGCTTCCCTTTTTCCAGGATCAGCTTCACTTCTTAGCACAGCAATCTGATGCTTCAGGTCATGATACTTATAATTGATCAGCTCAATGCTTTCTTTTGACTGCTTGTATTGCGCATACTGATTCTGAAGCACATTCTGTACCGCCTCCAGTTCTTTTCTCACCCGGAGCTCACAGCACTGTATCAAATGTGCATATAGAATTGCAATTCCTGCAACATCTACTACAGTACGGATATTCCCTATTTCAAAAGAATATCTGCCTGTAAATGGCGTGTTCACATTCACATAACTCATATTACTGACAGCAAATACGGCAATACTGATCAGGAGTCCGGAAAAATATTCCCTTCTGGTGATTTCCATCTGTCCATCCTTTGGCATATGAATATGAAGAATTTTGTACAATATCACTGCAATCACACCATAGATCAGAAGAATTGCCATTCCCTGCTGCCACCAGGACATCCATGCTTCTTTCCCTGTATAACACAGGATCTGCCACCCGGCAGAAGCCATAAATTCAGCTGCTACAAAAGCAATCATTCCAAAATATGCCGCATCTGTCAGCCTGATCTCACAGCAGCAAAAAACAAAAGCAACCATCAGAAAAACCGCAAATATCATACAGGGGATCCAAAAAATCAGTCTTACCCCACCGGTAGAAATCAGAAATACGCTCTGTATTCCAAATGCACCTGCCACAAGACAACCTGTTACAGCCGGTGAAAATCTTTTTTTGAAAGGCAAAATAAAAATCAGACAAGCCATCCACTCTGCAAGTGCCGTATAAAGTCTTGGAATATCGGGCAGATAATATTCTGTCATTTTATCACCTCTCCCCAATATCTGGTCAGGGCTTCCATGAAGACCTTTCTTCGTGCACGGCTCAATGTCAGATTTTCTCCCTTCACCAAAGCACATCCATCCTGGATCCGTTCCACATGCTGGAGGTTGATCAGATATCCCTTATTTCCACGGCAGAAATTCATCTCCGCAAGCTTTTCCTCCATCTCCTTCATTTTCCCTGTTGTTTCATATTTTCCCAGTATGGTATGGAGTATCAGAGTATGTCCCTGACTTTCAATATAATAAATATTTGCAACATTGATTCTGACCATACCGCCTTTCATATTCACCATGATAATCTTTGTTTCCCGCTTTTTCATCCGGCTGATAGCACGGTTAAGCCTCTGGGAAAATGCGAAATAGGACACCGGCTTCAGCACATAATCCAGCGCATCCACTGCATATCCTCTGATCGCATATTGTGCCATATTCGTAATGAAAATGATCACAACCTCCGTGTCAATTTTACGGATTTCTTCAGCAGCAGACATTCCGTCCATAAATTTCATTTCCACATCCATCAGGATAATATCGTACTGGGATTTATATTTATTTACAATCTGATCGCCGTCTGAATAGACTGTAATGTCAAACATCTCTTTGTTCTCTTTTTCATATTGATGCAGAAACTGCTGAAGCTGCTTTGCATACATTTCTTCATCTTCCACAATCGCAATGCTGATCATACCAGTCCTCCTTTTTTCCTGTTATTACAACTCCTTTCATAATAAATAATTTTCCCTCACTCTGCAAGACAAAAATCACATAAAAAAATCCCCCTTTTTTCTCTGAAACTTTTACAGATTCCTTGCTCTGCTTTTTCCAGATTTAAAAGGGGGACTTATGTCTCCAGATTACTGTTTAATTATTCGTTTACAGCCTGTTTTTTCTTTTTTCTCCAGCGTACAATTACAATTGTATCAACTACAATAAGAACAACTGCAAGAATCACATCAATCATTACAAACAGTTTTGTCATATTGGTCATTCCGCTTGCCGGATTTCCATCTGCATAATATCCGCTGTTTGCTACTGTATAAAGGATATTTTTGCAAGCCTGACGCATTGCAAGAACTGCTGTTGCGCTCTCATCTGTCAGTTTGTTGGACTCTGCACTGTTAAATCCAAGCATCAGATCATTTCCGTTTCTGATACAATGATCGGTGATCATGTAACCATAGGAACCGTCATAATCGGTTTCTACCATTCCAACGAATCCCCATTCTCCACGGAGCACGTTGTTCAAAAGCTCGTTGTTTGCACAGCTTGGCACTGTACCGATCCAGTTGAAGGAGGACATAACTGCCATTGCTTTTCCTTCAAAGCCCTTTGTTGCAAGCTCAAATGCTTTCAGATATCCTTCACGGATGGTCTGCTCAGAAGCAAATGTGAGAAGGAAGGAGCATCTGTTTGTTTCCTGATCATTTAATGCAAAATGCTTCATGTATGGATAAACACCCTTGGTGGCTGCTCCATTCATTTCATTTGCTGCCATGTATCCGGACAACAGACTGTCTTCTGAATAATACTCGAAGTTACGTCCTGCAAACGCTGTACGGTGGATGTTCATAGCGGGTCCGTACCATCCGTAGTTGTCAGCATCTACATATTCCTGTCCCATAGAAACGCCGATTTCATTTGCAAGTTCTTTGTTCCAGGTCTGAGCCATAAGAACTTCAGATGGATAAGCAGTTCCATATGCCTTTGTGATGAAGTTGCTTAATCCTGCAGGTCCATCACAGTCAGATGTGGCAATTTTACCTACTGATTTGATTTCTGCAGTCTGCCATCCACCAACATTGATCAGAGTAGTCATATCTTCAAAGCTAAGCTGGTCTAACAGCTTATCCCAGTCTGCATCGTCATAATCTTTTCCGGTAAGGTCAGCAAGCTGAAGTCCGTTGTCTGCTCCCATTTCCGGCATTTCATCAGAATCATTGTTATATTTGGTTCCATCATAAATACCAAATACATTCTCTTCTACGGCTGCTCTTGTCTCGTCGCTCATTACATAAGCATCCTCTTCCGGCACACCGCATGCTTTGTCATAATTTGCAAAACCGTCCTCACGGGAAAGCTGCTCAAAGTCGCCTCTCGCATAATCCTCAAACTGGTTTGTTGCAACAGTTTTGTCAGAAGAGCGACCATCTTTGCTGTAATCAATATCTTCATCAACGGTGAACTTCTCTTCACCAAGAACTGTATGAGAGTCTGAACGAAGAGAAATTGTGTATTCGCCAGCCTCTAAGATATAACCGCCTCCGGAGATCTTAATACCTTCAGAATCATAGGAAGCCATATCTTCTTTGTTGATGGTAAAGGATTTTGTCTGGGATTCTCCCGGCTCAATAGAATCTGTTTTCTCGAAAGCGATCAGGTTTGCTGCTGCTTTCTCAATTCCACCGTTTGTGTAAGGTGCTGTGTAATAAATTTCCACAACATCTTTTCCTGCAACAGAGCCTGTGTTCTCTACTGTTACATCAAAGGTGACGGTATCTCCGTTATCCTTGAAATTCTCAATCTGTTTGTCAAAGGTTGTGTAGCTGAGTCCATATCCAAATGGATACTGTACCATATCCTCATACTTGATAAGACCCTCTTCAGCTGCTGTTTCATAGAATTTATATCCTACATAGATTCCTTCTGCATAGTTTACAAATCCCATGCTTCCTTCGTAAGCCGGATCATTTGCTGCGATCTGCTCTTTCAGATCTTCTACGTTTGTATAAGCATTCAGACCCATATTGTTGTAGTATGGAGTCTCTGTCAGATCCTTTACAAAGGTATCTACTGTTTTTCCAGATGGGTTTACAGAACCATTGATGATCTCGCCCAGTGCTTCGAAGCCTGTTGCACCTGCTCCAGGAGCAAAGATAACAGCACCGATCTGCTCATATTTGTCAACCCAGTCCAGTTCCATTGCATTATTTGCATTTACAACTACAATAACATTATCAAACTGGGAGCATACTGTATCCAGCATATCTTCCTCTGTGTTGGAAAGCTCAAGATAGCTTTCTCCCTCGTCGAAGTCATCATAGTCTCCATTGTTTGTGTAGCTGCCTTTTACATATCCGTAATTGTCTGGGGAAACAGATACTTCTTCTGCTTTCTTTGCATAGCTTCCATCAATTACAGATTTCATGTCGGTTGGAAGGTCTGCACCCTCTCCACCGGAACGTCCGATTACAACTACAGCTGTGTCAGAATACTCTTTTGCTTCGTCCATCAGACTGTCTGTGTAATAATCCTTTGTCGGCTCAGGAAGTGTCCAGTCCTGCTGTGCCATAGCAATTGTAGGACGGTCAGCTCTGTAGTCAGTATACATCTTGGTAAGAGACTCGTTTGTCTCATATCCGGCATCCTTTAAGGACTGCAGAATACCGATTGCTGTGGAGGAATCAGAAGATCCTGATCCTGTTCCGCCAAACAGCGGGTTTGTAGAATCCCAGCCGAATACATTCAGTTTCTTTGTATCTGAGGAAAGAGGTAAAATACCATCGTTTTTCAGTAACACCATTCCTTCTTCAGCAACCTTCTGAATGGTTGCACGGCTCTGGTCTGTAGTCTCTTGTGCAAGTACTACTTTCTTTGCGTTTAAAACACTTGATACGTTGTTGTACATCGGTCCGTAGCAGATTACATTTACAAGCACTGCAACAATTGCAATAAATGCAATGGCAGCCTGCCAGCGGATCACATGACGGAATCCCTTTTGGGCTTTATGAGCCACAACCATTACTACGATCATCACAACAAGTAAAGCAAGGATTGCGATAACATAGCCGATCAGCTTCTCAATATAGGATGTAAGGTCAGCCTGACTTACACCGAGACTGCTGAAAACCGTGCTCAGTAAGTTTACTAAAAATCCTGTCATAATCATTTCCTCCCTTTGTTATTTTCAGGAGTATTCTATCAGATTTCAGCAGATTCTGCTGTATTTTACATAAACGGTTCTTTTTTTACATAAACGGTTCTTTTTTTTACATAAATGGTTCTTTTTTTTACATAAACGGTAGTTTTTATGGCATTCGTTTTATTAATCCATTCGGAAACACTTGGTGTAAAAGTCAATAATCCGACCTGCTTTTTAAAATGTTCAGATTGGGACACTTTAAATTGCTACATCTTGTACATTAATTATCCTATTCTGGCAGGCTACTTTCCAAACAGAGCCGTCCCGAGGATGTCAAGTCATTGCTACAAAAAATATGCGGCTTTTTTGCCACGAAAATGGCTTAAAACCGCATATTTCTGTATAGAGGACGTTATATAATTGTCACAAAGTAGGTGGGGAAGATGTTACGTCATTGCTACAAATATCATTCTCCGCATAACGATTTTTTATAAATCATTCCATTCTTGTGAAAGCGGAAAATGATAAGCCATATCGAAAGCTGAAATAGCTGCTCTATTTACATCCAAAATTTCAGTAAAATCTCGATCTTGCCCTTTAATTCCTTTTTTTCCTAACCCCGATAATAATTGTTCAGCTGTTTCCAACATTAAAACATGTAAATTTTTTGTTTCAGCATAGGTTTCCAGAACACTATTTTGACATTGTTTATGAAGACAATAAAGATAATGCCTAAATGCTTCTTTTTCGCCAAAACCTGTTGATGATGGTAAACTTCCATTGAACAACATTTCACTATATTTATTTTTCATCGTTACTGGAGGTTCAATTCTATCTAATAGGTCCATACGTTTTGCAATGTCTAAAAAAGGAATTTTATACTCTGATAATGCTTGTGGACAATAATACCATACCGCTCGACGGCTAGGCTGTTTATCATCTATTGTTTCAAAATGTTCTGGCTGAAACCATCTTAAATTCAAAAAATTTCCTGATGCAATTGCATCACATTTTGCTAATGCCATACATAATAATTGATGACTTGCATAACCCACAATCGTCATCTTCCGCTGTCTCTTAATTCCTGCTACTAATGACATAATATTAGACACCCACAATGGTCGATCCACCAAATAATATCGTTCCGGATGTTCGCATACAATATATACACCTTCTACATCCCATTCTTCAACATACTCTATCACCCGTTCAATCTGGCTTTCATCATTAAGTACATCACTACTCAATGAAATTGTGTGTATATACTTCATATCAGGTGCATATTTTTTTGCACTTTCTATTATTATTTTCTGTATTTTATTCCATAAATCGTCTATTTTCTTAGCAGTAATGGAAGGCAACAAAAACGCTTCTGCCTCAACTTCGTTATTTAATTTTGATAGTTCTTCTACTACCGTATCAAATTGTCCCATTTCCAATGATGTAATATCACTCTTCGGCCAATATGCATACTGAGACAATTTTTTTTGATATTGTCTAGGATAATACAATTGTGGATCAACAAGTACTTTCCCTTTTTTCTTATGCACCCTAGTTGCATAACCTTTTACCTTATTGGGCAAAATGTTCATAGGGCTAATGATAATAGTTCCACCATCAAACTCTTCTAAATGCTCGAGAGCTAACGCTTGCATATTATGTCCCATTTGTATAAAAAGTTCCATTCTTTAACCCCTTCTATTCATAAACAAATGTCTTTTTAGCTACTTTTAACCAATCTATTGCTTGCTTAGCAGTCCTAGGTCTTCTAGAAGGATATTTTCCCATCATTGCCCCTAATAATGCCATAAACTGACTTTGAGTATCCCCTTTGATTGAATACTGTACAGGTGTAATAGTTTCTGTCTTTTGTAAGACTTCAAGTGCATTTATAGAGCCTTCTCTAAATGGATTTTTTCCTGTAATACATTCATAGGTAACAACTCCTAGTGAAAAAATATCTGCTCGAGAATCAATTTCCTTTTTTAAATTATTAAATTGCTCAGGCGCAGCATATCCAGGTGTATGCGGACCCATCATTGCACCTGTTCTTGTCAATGAATCTGCTCCCAATATCCTTGCAATTCCAAAATCCAGAAAAAATATTCTACCATCATCTGCTCGTATAATATTTTCCGGTTTAATATCTCTATGCACAATACCTTTATTCTCTATACAAGCAATAAACTCTAACCCCTGTTCCAAAAATGTCACTGCTTCCTCTAAAGAAAATCTCTTTCCACTTTCAAGCACCTTCCGTAATTCTGTTCCTTTTACTTTTTGCTCAATAATATATAATGTCTCTGTTCCCTCATACTCTATGGTTCCAGTTTCATATATTTTAGGTACCATGGATAAGTTTAAATCTCTTTCTATTTGTATTTCCCTAAGAGACCTGGGATCGTTAAGCTGAAAATATAATTTAATAACAGTTTCTCCATATGAGTTGTGAACTCCATCAAATACAATCTTCTGTCCACCACGTGCCATCAATTCAATTTTTTCAAATTCTTCTTGACACATTTCTTGAAATTTTTTCATCTCTCATTTCTCCTAACTTAAATGGGCAACAGTCCTTCCAATCCATTCATTAAACTGTAAAGACTGATAACTTGACGGTGATGCTAATTTCTTTGCTTCTACTATTTTTCTAAAACTTCTCTTCTTACAATACAAACCTGTGCCTTGTCTTTCAAACTTTTTAATCGTACTACTTTGCGGATTTGAAGTACTTGTTAATGCATATGATTGTGATGCAAACCATGTATTAATAAGAGACTGTTCAGCAACTTTCTTTATATCCGTCATTTTAGCTTCCACTGAAATCAATTTTTTTATATTATATATCTTTTTGATGTCTACTGGTTTCCATAAGCCGTGATCACGTATAATCATATGTGCATCTAGTAATTTTTCTATGGCCTGAATTGTATCTTTTTCTGGCATCTTAAGTCTTGTTATCAATTCACTTCCTGTACTTCCTTTAGTCATCAATAACTGAGATAACACTTTTAAATCATTCGTTTCCAGATTTTCTCTTTGTTCAGACCAATTCTCCAATATTTTAGGTGAATATGATGCAAATACAATGTCAGGAAATCCGGATGCAACTTTAGGTTCTACAAATATAGCTAAATTGTTTGTTTTATTGCTTTTTAAAAAATTATGAATATAATATTCAATAAAATCTTCAACCAAATCCAACTCATCCCCTTGAGTTGATGGTCGTGTATACAATCCTATATCTTTAATATTATGATCAAACATCAATATCCTATCCATTGTTACATTTCACCCTTTTCAATCTCTCTTTTGCACTTTTTATAGAAACAATTATAACAATCCCGCCTTTAAAAATCAATCACTCAAGGCTTCTTAAAATAAACATAACTAGTATTTTTTCATCCCCACTCTACCTCCACTCTCCCATCATCATACACATATATTCCGGACACATATTCTTCCAGCATTTCTCGTGTTAGCTTCTCATAGCCTAAATACTTCAACATTTGCTCCACCGGAACATTCTTTTTCATCAGGATGTCTTTCTCAGCGTTTATCAACTCAGCCAACTCCTGCACACGCTTCTGCAGTCGTTCTTTTTTTTCTTCCAGCTGCATCTTTGCTTCCATGAACTGTTTCTGGTTCATCTGTCCCTCGTGATACTTCTCATAGTTCTGTCGGTTCTGAATCTTTATCTGCTCCTGACGTTTTTCGCAGTCTGCACTTTCCATCTTATAGGCTTCTATACTGTCCTCATGCTGTTTTCTCATAGATTGCTGCATCTGTTCTTGGCTGATATTCTGACGTAAGTAAGCCTTTATTTCTGCCAGCACGATATACTCCAGCATTTTGTTATCCGCTTTCCCGGCAAAACATCCTGTATCTTCTTTTCCTTTACTGTAAGCACAGCTATAAAGGATATGACCATGAACCGGACTGCTTGAAGTCAAGCTTCTGCGACAATTTCCACACTTCACATAGCCACCTAACAGTGTTGTTTCCCTGTCAAATTTACTTTTCTTTGTGTATCTGATCTGCAGGGACTGTGCTTTTTCAAAAACTTCTTTTGATACGATCGGCTCATGGTGATTTTCCATCACTTTCCACTGATTTCTCGGCACTGGTACTTCTTTCCCTGTTCCGGGATCTGGAATCTTTGTCTTTCCATAGACCATACAGCCTATATAAGTCTTATCATCCACAATCTTCCGTATCATATCACTCGTCCACTGCAATCCTCTTGATGCAGCTTTCTTGCTGTCTGATTTCTGTCGTCTGCTCATAGACTGCAAGGGAGTCAATACACCCTCTTCATTGAATAACTTACAAATCTCTATCTTGGAATACCGCTGATTGGTCAGTTCAAATACTCTGCGGATTACTTCCGCTTCGTCCTCTACAATCACCAGTTCTTTCTTATTTTCAGGATTGATTCGATACCCATACGGTGCAGAGCCACAGCAATACTCACCTTTTCCTCGTCTGGTACTGACTGCCGCTTTTACCTTTACGGACTGGTCTTTCACATAAAAATCTGCTATCAGTCCTTTAAACTGTACTTCAATATCCGAACTCTTTCCCTTATAATCTTTAGAATCATATCGGTCTGAGATAGAAATGAATCGTACTCCCAGGAATGGAAAAATCTGTTCCAGATAAGTTCCCATCTCAATATAGTTTCTGGCAAAACGTGAAAAATCTTTTACTACAATACATTGCACTTTATTCTCCCTGGCAAGTTCCAGAACCTGCTTAATTGCCGGACGTTCCATACTGGAACCAGAATATCCATCGTCGTAGAACTCCTGAAAGGGCATAGCCACCAGTTCAGGAATATTGGAAATATAATCTTTTACCAGTTTTCTCTGATTAATAATGCTGTTACTTTCTCCCTCTGAGTCATCTTCCATGGAAAGGCGGTAATATCCAATAATCAGTTTCTGATCACTCATGTTCTACCGCCCCCTTAAACTCGAAGTTGATTTCCAGTCTGCCATCACCATATAGATACATACTTTCAATCAAGCTCTCCGCAAGTTCCGCATTGATTCTGGTTGTCACATCCAATTCCAGCAGACTTCGTAAAAATCTGGCTTCTTCTTTCTGCTGTTTTCCCAGCTTTTGTATGGTATGCTCCAGAGTTCTCTTTCTCTCTTCGCAGAATGCTTTCCAGTTATTACGGTCATCTTTCATTTCTATATAGACTTCTTTGGAAAGTTCACCCTCTTTATATTGCATGAATGCCTGTGCCAGTTTTTCTGAACGTCTTTCCATATCTGCATCCAGTTTCCTGATCTCTGCTTGAATTTCTTTGATTTTGGAAAGAAATACCGCACTGCTTATAGCAGACATATCCTTTTTCCGTAAGCCAGATAACTGAAACTGTCTGGTCAGCTCCGAACGGACAATTTTCTGCAATTTATCTTCAGAAATAGATTTCTGCCTACATTTTCTTTCATCCCGATACCAGGCAGCATTGCAAAAGTAATACACATTGCCTTTGCATCTACGTGTACACATTTTCCGCTTACAATCACCACAATAGAATACATTGTAAAATGCTCTTTCATCATCCTCCCATCCTTCTGTAGTTTTTGTTGCTTTCTGTTGTGCTGCTTTTAACCTGATCTGTGCTTTGTCAAACAGTTCTCTGCTGATAATCGGCTCATGAGCATTTGGCGTAATAATCCACTGACTTTCGTCCAATATGTCACACCATTTTTCACCTCTTTGAAATCTGGATTCGTATTTTCTCTGAACCAGATCACCATAATAATTATTTCGATTTAAAACCGCACGTATCGAAGAATTTCCCCACTGGTGAAGATTCTCTCCATCCTGACAGTACACATGATGATATTGGTTATAGTCCGAAATCCGATGTACCCCATCTTCAAACAGCCTGTCAATAATACTCTGTATACCATCTCCAGAAGCATATTCTTCAAAAATCCTACGGACAATCTTTGCAGATTCCGGTTCCACAATCAGCTTATAAATCCCATTTACCTTTTCCACACAATATCCGTATGGAGCTGTAGATCCCACATATTCACCATTTTTCTGTACAATACGTTTCGCTGCCCGTTCCTTTGCTGAAATGTCTTTCGCATAAGCATCATTCACCAGATTCTTGATATTCATGGATAATTCCTGATTCTTAGCACCAGGTGCAAATGAATCATAGTTGTCACATACAGAAATAAACCGCACTTTCATAAAGGGAAGTATTTTCTCCAGATAGTTTCCCGTTTCGATATAATTTCTTCCAAATCGTGAGAAGTCCTTTACCAGAATACAATTTATCTTGCCTGCTCTGACATCATTCATCATCCGTTCAAATCCAGGTCTGTCAAAATTTGTTCCTGTTTTTCCAAGATCAGAATAAATATCATACACAACAATCTTACACTCTCTGTCCGGATTTTCATTGTGCTTCTGAATGAATTCTTTTATCAGCGTAACCTGTGTTTCAATAGATTCTGACTTTTTTTCATCATTATCTACGGATAATCTGGCATAAATTGCAGCCATACATACCGGAATACCAGAAATCTTCTTCTCTGTGTTTTTCTTATATCTTTTTGCTGTTCTTGCCATTTATCCCACCTCTTTCCTGCACTCTGTCCTGTGTTCCGCATAAAACCGTCTTATGACTTTCATCTTCTCAATCATATCCTGATAGCGGATGTGAATTTTAATTTGCTTGTTTTCATAAATATAGATTTTATCTACGGTCAGTGCCAGCAATGTGCGATCCAGTTCTTTGATTTCCAGTGATTTCTTCCAGTCCTCCAACTGAACAGTTGCAGACACTCCACCCTCAAACATTTGCTTTACCAGCTTTTTCTGATTCTCAATCATCTGCTCCAGTTCTTCACATTTTCTTCCATAACTTTCCCGAAAATCATCGAACTCCGCTTTGCTGATCAGTCCCTCTTTCAAGTCATCACCCAAAGATGCTTTCAGACTGTAATAACGGTTATATTCTTCCTGCAACTTACTAATCTGTGTATCATAACCGATTACCTGATCGTAACTGACTTGCATCTCACAAAGTTCTTCCATAATCATCTGATAGTCTATAAAAAGTGCTGTATATGCCTGAATCTCTTTCAATACAATCCTTTTCAGCACCTCTTCTGGAATACTGTGTCTGGTACAATCTCCACCTTTATTCTTTGTCTGGCAGATATAAAAAGCTTTTTTCTTCCCCTTATACTGATTTACCCTGCGTATCATCGGGGTCTTGCAATCTCCACAAAACACAAATCCCGAAAAAAAGTTTGCACTGTCTAATGTTTTCGATGCTCTGCCATCATATTGGAGTAACTTCTGCACCACGTCAAAATCACTCTGCCTGATGATTGCCGGATGCGTATTTTCTACTTTCACCCACTCTGATTCTGGCTTATCCAGGCGTTGCTTTACTTTATAGCTGATTCGTTCCTGCTTGCCCTGTACCATGTTTCCAATGTAAACCTCGTTGGTTAGAATCCTTTTAATCTGCACTGCCGACCATTTCGGTGTGTCTGAGCTGTGAAATCCAGAATTATAATTCTCGCCATTTGCCTTTTTATATTCTTTTGGCGACTGCACATAACGTACATTCAGTTTTTCTGCGATTGCTCCAAGACTGAATCCATCAATTTTCCATGAAAATATTTTTCTTACAATATCCGCTGCATAAGAATCTATCACCAGACAATTCTTATTCTCCGGATCTTTGCAGTAACCATACGGTGCAAATGCTCCAATAAATTCACCTTTCTCACGTTTGATTTTCTGATGGCTTCGCACTTTACCGGAAATGTCCCGGCAATAACTTTCATTTACAAAATTTTTGATTGGAACTACAAATGACTTCTCTGAAAAGTCTGCTGTTTTGCTATCAAACTGGTCTGTAACTGAAATAAAACGCACATTTAAAGCCGGGTAGGTCTTTTCGATCCATCGCCCGGCTTCTATATATTCTCTTCCGAATCTGGATAAGTCTTTTACAATCACACAGTTTACTTTTCCAGCTTCTATATCAGTTGTCATTCGTTTAAACTCAGGTCGGTCAAAATTTCCTCCTGAGTATCCGTCATCCACATATATATCAAAGATCTGAATATCCGGCTGGCTTTTTACAAAGCTCCGAAGTAACTCTCTCTGATTTGCAATGCTGTTGCTCTCTGACTTCGCACCGCCCTCTTCCATATCATCTTTCGATAATCGAAGATACAATGCAGCATCGTATATATCTGGCATATTCATTTGCATCTGTTCCATTTTACATCGCTCCCAACTTACTTATTCCATTGAATTTGAAGTCAGAAACCATGTATCACGTTCATTTTCCCTGACCTCACATTAACATAACATCTGTAGCTTCGCAAGATATTTTTTCAAGACTTGCATCTAATACATCAACTCCGTTCTTTTTCTAAGATAATCACTAATGGCATCTGTGGCATCCATTTCTCCGGTCATTTCCACGACCACCACATACCCTTCATTCATGTGAGCATACGGTTGATCGCCGGATTTATCCAGAAAAGTTTCCACTTTCTCAGAAATAGCTTTATCCATATCAGGAATTAAATCTTCAATGTCCTTTAACTGCTCCAGATCAACACTGGAATCTATTACTGACTGATTCACCATGATGCTCACCTCTTTTCCAACATATTCTTTTTATAAGTCGTCCTATACCTACAATTTTCTCAACCGCATCACCTTAACTTTCTTCCTCTTTTCTCCAGTTATCCAGATATCTATAGCATTTTGTATTCTGTTCAGCGTATTGGCTTCCATTCGTATAATCTGTTGTCAGCGTTACGTCCAACCTCTATCAGAATATTTCTGAATGCTGGCAGCTTCTTCGCAAACTTACCAGCCGTTTCCGGAGTATCTTCGACGCTCGCCCGTAAAATCATTTACAGGGTTATGGCATCTGTGGAATCAGATTATACAGCTCATGTAATTTTCAAGGTACAAAAGAGATTTTTTTGAATATCCTTTCACTTATTACAGCCTGGAAACACCAAAATGTTGTTCTCTTCAAAAAAATCCTCTCACTAATAAAGCCTGACAGAAGGATTTTACCAACCTCATTTTGCAATAATTTACAAAAAAATATTTATCCTTATCTGTACATTCGCTTTCATGCGAACCTTTATTGTACTGTCATTTCAATTCGCTTTTATGCGAATGTCAAGTATTTTGTTCGCTTCAATGCGAATCTTTCTGTTTACATTCCTTGTTTTTGGTAGTAAAATGGCTTTATCAAAAAGAAAGTTGGAAATCTGATATGACAATCGGTGATAAAATAAAAAAAATCCGGACATTCCGGAATATGACACAGGCAGAACTTGGTGCTGCCCTCGGCTGGGGCGATAAAGGTGCAAACCGCCTTGCCCAATACGAAACGAATTACCGGGTTCCCCGCAAAGATCTGGTAAGTGAAATGGCTAAGATTCTGGACGTGAATCCGCTGGCACTGCACGAACCTACTACTATGGATGCTTCGGAACTTATGGAAATTCTGTTCTGGATTGATGAATTTAACCCGGCAGCGATCAACCTCTTCCAGTTAGAAACCTATCCAATCGAAAAGTGCAATTCTAATGAGGATACCGCTGTCCGTTATCACGATTCTGATAGCTGGCCTGCTCATCCACCTGTTGGTATATGGTTCAACTATGGGGTTCTGAATGATTTTATGAAAGAATGGATTATCAGAAAAGAAGAATTGAAATCTGGTACAATTACCAGAGATGAATATTTTGAATGGAAAATCAACTGGCCACAGACCTGTGATGGTTGTGGAAAATATGAACCTAAGAAAAAATGGCGAATATAGCAAATACAATGCTCCCCAAAACTGGAAAATATTCCAATAATGGGGAGTTACTATTCTTTTTTAATCTAATGCTCTTCTGCTATATGTATTTTTCATCACTCAACAACTTTATAGCCAGCATTTGTAATTACACAAATCGCTTCGCCTTTTCTTTCAATATATTTTTCTTTCAAACAGGCATTAAGCACCTCTTCCCAAACAGCATATTCCCGTCTATCTGGATACTCTTTAACAACTACTTCACTGCCAATCTGAATATATGGTAACCGCTTAATTTTTAGATACGATAGAAAAAATCCCCGACTACTTTTCAGTAGCCGGAGCATCTTGACAATTCACATATGATCAATTTGATTCGTTTGCACGACGTTCGATTTCAGCTTTGACGATTTCGTTCCATGGAGCCAGAAGTTCTAATTCATCATCGCTCATCCTATCATTATCGTGCTGATTTGCACAAAGAAATGACCTTATTATGCCGGTTGACAGGTTGGATTACGCTGATTTTTTGAAAACTTTATATTGTATATTTTAATGAATTGTAGGATTACTTTATTGACATTTCTGACACTATCATATACACTGTACATATCGTACAAGTACGCATATATCAGAAGGTGGTGAGAGGAAGTTAGAATGGAAATTATCATAAGTAATAGTAGTGATAAGCCTATTTATGAACAAATTTCTATGCAGATCAAGAGTTTAATCATGGATGGTACCCTATCTGCCGGAGAAGCCCTGCCTTCCATGCGTGCACTGGCAAAAGACCTGCATATAAGTGTTATTACTGTTCAACGAGCTTACGAAGATTTAACTCGAGATGGGTTTATCGAAACCGTATCGGGAAAAGGTAGTTTTGTTGCATCACCAAATAAAGAATTTATTCAAGAAGAACAACTACGAATAGCGGAAGAATTTTTAGAAAAGGTTGCTATAATCGGTCGTACTCATGGTATCAGCTATGAGCAAATGGCTAATATTCTAAAACTATTTTTTGAAGAATGAGAGGTGAAATTATGGAACAGAACAGTATTGTTGTAAAAAATGTGACTAAAAAATTTGATGATTTTATGTTAGATCATATTTCATTTACAGTTCCTACAGGACGTATTGTGGGTTTCATAGGAGAAAATGGTGCTGGAAAAAGTACAACTATCAATTTAATTTTAGACCAGTTGAAGTTGGATGCGGGTGAAATAAGAATATTGGGTAAACAAAATCATTCTTATTTGCATAAAGAAAACATTGGTGTTGTTTTTGACGAATGTAAATTCCATTCCGTCTTAAATGCAAAAGATATTGCCCAAATCCTTTCGGGATCTTATAAAACATGGGATATGAATTTGTTTGAAGAATATATGAAACGCCTTGATGTTCCATTAAATAAATCAATAGGGCAACTTTCAAAAGGTATGAAGATGAAATTGTCAATTATTTGTGCACTATCGCATAGACCCCAGATTCTGATTTTAGACGAAGCAACAACAGGGTTAGATCCTGTTGTACGAGATGAAATTTTGGATATTTTTTTAGAATTTATTCAAGATGAAGAACACTCTATTTTGTTCTCTACACATATAACCTCTGACATACAAAAGGTTGCTGACTATGTAATTCTGATTCATAATGGAAAAATTATTTTTGAGGAAAAGAAAGATGACCTCATTTATAATTATGGAATTATACGCTGTAAAAAATCAGAATTTAATACTGTTTCGCCAGATGACTATGTATGTTGTCGAGAAACAAATCTTAGCGTGGAATGCTTAATACATGACAAAGTAGCTGCAAAAAAAAGATACCAAAATCTAATTATTGATGACGCTTCTATTGAGGACATTATGCTGTTCTATATCAAAGGAGGTGTCAAATGAAAGGATTGGTTTTTAAGGATTTATTGCTTATGAAGAAAATGAATAAAAAAGTCATTCTTGTAATGTATTTTTTTGTAATAGCAATTTCATTCTTCGGAGAGAATGAAGTTTACTCAATTATGTCATCGGCTTTTTTTTCACTTTTTATCGGTATGCACTTAATGATGACCATGACCTATGATGGATTGACTTCATGGAAACAATATGAATTAACCTTGCCGATGAGTAAGTACCAAATCATTTTCAGTAAGTATTTGACTAGCTTGCTTCTTGTTCCGATTAGTATAATGGGTACAGTTATCATTTATATCATTCGTTATGTGGTTTATCATAATTTTACACTTAGCCAGTTTGGTTTTTCTATCGCCATTGCAATAGCATTACCTGTTTTATGGTGTTCTATATGTTTAGCAATAGCACAGTGGTTTGGCTATATGAGCGTTCAGTATGTGAGAATGATTTGCACACTTCTCGTTATCTTTTTCGTAAGTAAAATATCAAAAGATATGGACTACGTTACTCAAAATTTGGTAAAAAATCCTATGTTGATTGCTATTTTTGTTTTGGGTATAGTAGTTGCATCGTATTTTGTTAGTGTTATAGGATATTCAAGGAAAAAATAAAAAGTAGAGACGCAAATAAAAGTAAGTGTCGAGTGGGTGCGTTTCCCTGTCTACGGAAATAAAACTCGCGACAAAATCTGAGAAAATGAGCCGGTGACAAATTTTCCACTCTTTTGTCCGAAGTGCAAAAGCGAATGCCTAATCGACATTGAACAATTCCATATAACTGCTATTAAAACGCCAGACGCACAGCCGCAGAGCCGATAATACACAGTTCTTGAACTGTGGTTATCGGCTTTTGTATTTTCCTAATCATAGTGATTATCAGCATACAGGCTTTTTTCTTCAAACTTCTTCCGAAAATACATTTTAAGCAGCATGATTCCCACATTGATAAATCCAAATGTCAAAATCAAATTCACTGGCAGATATTCTCTGATTACATCTCCAAGTACTGCAATCCCCGAAAGACTTCCCAGCAAAAACATCTGTGAAATTTCATCCCACATTTTTTTGTATCTTTTTATTACTTTCACGATTGTTACCATAACGATTGCCAATATAAAAAGCACAGCTACAATCGCCAGAATCCTAATAATCCATGCTTCTCCGCCTGTATATGCTATTTTCTGGTTGAATCCGTTATCATAGGTTGGATGTACCAACCATTCACAAAATCGAACATACCACATGAATGGAGTCCTGAAAAAATCTATAAAGTCATTCTGAAAAGCACCATTCTGTACGATTGCAAACAGGATTACTGTAACGTATCCCATTCCCCAGAAATATTCTATATCCCTCATTTTTTCAGTTCTTGCCTTTACTTTTTTTTGCTTTGCGGATTTCCAACTCTGCACTTTTCTTTTCGTTACGGGCTTTGGCTTCTGCCTGTTCCATCTTTTTCTCTGCTTCTTTCTGTTTCTTCTGTGCTTCATCTACTGCTTCAACAGATGATTTATTCACCTGTATCTGCAGTTTAGAGTTCTGGTTCCGAACGTCTCTTATTTCTTCTTCGAGCTGCTCTTGCTCGCTCCTGCTCTTCAAACCATTCCTGTTCCTCAGATCGTCGTTGCTCTGCTGAAGCGATTGATTCAGCTTCTGCGTTTCGGACAATTCGATTGTCAGACGCTGAATTTCTACGGTTGATTTCCGAACTTCTTCTCGCAATCTCTGCCTGTCGGATAAGATCTTCAGTTTCTCTTCTTCCAGTGTCTGTATCTGCTTTTTCTGTGTTCGCATGAACTCTTTCGCTCTCTCGAAACTCTGTACGAGAATATCCCTCTCCACTTTGAGCTTGATCGGTGATTCCTCTGGCATCTGCAATGGCTGCGTCAAGCTCTCTGTAATAGTTTCTGAGTTCTTCGTCTGCTCTGCTGTCTCTGTCGAATGCAACTCTGGATTTTTCCCTATTTCCATTAAATTCATTCTCCAATCCCTCCTTACTGATATCCAGATGAAATGTTTTTGACAGATTGCTGTCTCGCACTTTCTTTCCATCCTGATTCTGAAAAGTAATGTGCTTCCGTTTCTCTGTCCAGTTTACATTCCATCCAAACTGTTTCATTTTTTCTATAAACTTTTCTTTGCTGATACAATTTTCCAGTGCCTTTAATACCGCCATTGCACAGTCCGCTACAAAACTGTCCTTTACCTGTTGACGGAACAGGTTATATTTATCTTTACTCCATGCAATGACTTCCCCTTTTTCAATCTGGCTTCCATCAAAGTGCTTTCCTTTCTCGACAACTGTCAGTCCACGTTCTCGGCACATCTGATTGGTAAGCTGTTTCATACGTTCCAGATCCTTTTTGGTGTTATGCAGTTTTCTTCCATCTTCATAACTCACTGAATTAGTAACCAGATGGCAGTGGATATGATCTTTATCCTTATGCACAGCCATTAAGGTCTGGAATCCACTGAACCAATTTTCTGCAAACTCTTTTCCAAATTCTAATGCCTGCTCCGGAGTAATCTGCTCGTCCTTATGCCAGGAAATAATGTTGTGAGCGTACATTCTCCCAGAATCTTTATCCCACATCTTCTTTTCTTCTAAAAAGGTTCTATACACCAGATCATAGTTGATCTCATCATGGCAGTACGGACCTGTTACATAAGTAAGCAGTTCACTTGTCTTGTCCTGTCGCAAAACATATTCGATACAATTTCTCATTGCTCCATGTGTATTTGTCCGCTTATTAATCGTCTTATTAATAGCCATATCTTTTCACTCTCCTTCCTGTATTTGAGAATATTTTTGTTGAGATAATACAGAATATCTTCCCTTGGCATAAAACCATCCGTATTCATTTTTCTTGCAATCTGATTCAAATTCGTAGCTGCACCACGAAGCTGACTAAGTATCTCTGCAAGAATCTGATTCAGCGTTTTCAGTTCTTCCACTTCCTCTGCGGAAGCAATTTTTAAACCTGCTATTGCATGAATTACAACCGCCTGCTGAGTCTGTCCAGACTCCTTTACTTTATTTTGGAGCAGATCATACTCTGCTTTATTCATTCGTATCGTTACTGTATAATTTCGTTTTCGCATAAATCTTTGTCTCCTTTCTCCACTCTATCTTTTTTATAAATCATTCATAACCTTTCCGGCAGGTAGATTAGCAGGGGATATATAAGGGAGTGCAACGCTCCCTTATATAGGTGCAGGACAGCATCCTAGTCAATCAGTAAGTGTTCCGTAGGAATGTCCGGTGGATATTTCGCAGGGATACTTACGCCATTGACATGCCGGGGTTCCAAGGGGCAGAGCCCTCTGGCAAGTTTAGGAACAGCCCAAAGGCTGGCTCCGGTGCAGAGTGGCTTGCCACTTTGCGAAACTTGCCTGTCATCTCCCCACCACTGAATTAGCACCAGTCAAGTAACATTTCTCCTCTGCGTTATCCAACCTAAATAGAGATGACGGTGGTTTTGTGGTGCAGGGACAGACTGTGGAAGAAATAGAAAAGCTCCCATTTCGATAGATTTTCTCTTTCTGAAACAGGCTGTTCATGCATCACTCCGATGCGAAGTATCGGACAATCATGTGCCGTAACCGGCACTCTATTCTTTTCTTCATCTTGTTTGTTCAATCCCCCCATCTGCCAACGCTTTTCTGTTATATTTTCCTGTTATTTCTGTCTTTCTTTTTCTGGTTCTCTTTCTATTTCTGCTAAAAGACATAAAAATAGCAGTCATAAACATTTCTCCAATTCATAATGTCTGAAATATCACCACTGCCATTGTCTTTTTCTGCTATTCTGTTTTTGTAAAGCTATTCCTTACTGTCAGTCTGTTTTCCTGTTACTGCTATTTCATAACCATCTAAAAACCGTCCGCAAAATCCAGTGCTGCATCCATATCAGCTTCTTTCTCCCAGTCCAGATTATCTTCTGCGATCTCTCCATCCGTTTTCTCCATTGTTAGTATTCTGTCCGGCAGATTAATTTCTCCTACCGATTCTTTTACAAACGGTACAAGCATTTCCATCAGATTCTTCGCTATAGCCATCGGGGCAAATTCTTTCACTCCATCTCGGACAGCTGTTTCCACTCTTTCCAGAAAAGCATCTTCCTTTTCTCTGGTTTCCAGATACGGATCTGCTTCATTCCTGTACTCTCTGGAAAAATAATCGTTTAAAGCAACTACAACTGCTCTGGTGTACGATTTATATTTTTCCCTGTCCATCGTCTGCAAATATTCCCATGCCTGCCTGTCCTGTTCATCACAAAGATTCAAACGGATATTTGTGTTGATGATTTTCCGTTCTTTTCTCATACAAGCATCCCTCCGTTTCTCTGGATTTTTCTTACAGTCATTGCTTCATAGCCTTTCGCTGTGGCACAGATGTCCCGTACAATTGTCACCCGGCTCTTGTCATATTCTCCAAAATTCTGGATCATACAACCACCACCGCCGACCACATACAGACGCATCAGTTCTGGATTATATTCCCGTTCTCTCAGCTTATGGAAGATTTCTTTCGTATAATCTCCGGCAGCTTTACGAATGACTGTCAGATATTTCTCACCAATATCTGCTGTCCCGGTACGGATCACCTGCTCAATCACCAGATCGTCCACCACTGTTCCCAGTTCTTTCAGCAGGGATTCCCTTACAGCAAGCACACACTGATGCGTTCCATATTTCTCTGTAAAGCATTTCTTCTCTAATGGACGGGAATTGTTGATATACATGATGTTCATAGTTCCGTTTCCAATATCCACAAGCATGTTGATTCCTTTGAAATCCTGTAAGCGGTAAAAGGCTGCTGCAAATCCCTGTGGGTAAATATCAGCGCCTGCAAACTCTACATGATACTCTTTATTGCGGAATATAAAATCCACGCTTTCATTCTGAAGAAGATATTTCTGGAAATCTTCTTTCTGTGTAGCCACCCAGGTAAGCGGAAGTCCGGCTGCGATATGTACCGTTGCCCGATTCATTCCTTTCCCATCAAGTTCTCTTGCGATAGCCGCCAGTGTCAGCACATAATAATCCTCATCCTGCGTTTTCTCCGCACAGAACTCCTTGTGTTCCTCTCCGATCTGGTAATACATGCCATTGTAAACAAGAAGATTGTTCTGAAAGATTGGCTCCTTGTCATATCTGGCTACACCGGATGGGAAACATCTGGTAGCTGTTTTCATGTTTCCATACCCATGATCAATCCCGATCACCATAACTGTTTCATTATTGTTGATTTTCATCATTCTCATAATCATACCTCATACTTTCTTAATGTTTATTTTTGACTTTTTTCCAAATTCAGGAAAAACCTATATTTGTATCAGCTAAAATGTTGATACATAAAAAAGGGCAGTCAGTGTAAAAAAAGCAAAATTTTATGTACTCTGGCAGCTATCTTTGTTATTTCTCCTGCTCCGGTAACATTTCTTTTTGCTTATTTTGCCCTAAATGCTCTTAATTCCCTGATTCATATTTAATTGTAACTGTTTATATCCTGTATCTGTTTCTTCAAAAGGTACTCTCTCTTCTGGATCTACCGAATAAAAATCTTCTTCCTTAACTGCAATATCCTGATAATAGAACTCGCCATTGTACTGCTTCAAGAGAAATCCTTTATCCGTCATATTCCTAAAAAAGTTGGATTTACCATGCCCCTGTCTGCCATTCTCTTTGCAATATTCCTCATACATATGAAATACTTCACTTCGTTTCAGGCGTTTTCCTTTGGCACGCACCAATGACTCATCAATAAAAGCACAGATACTGTCAGACGACCGCTGCACCTCCCTTACACATTCTTTGCTGTGTTCACTCTCCGTAAACTGTCCCTGTTCATACAATTCTTTCAGTGCAATCATAGCCATATGAATCGCATAATCGGATTCTGACTGTACCTTTTCCTTTAAATGCAGATCTTTTTCACCACTTTTTACTACCCGGTTCATATCAAGAATCAATAATCTACGATAAAAAGCGTCCGACTTGTCCTCAAGATTCTGTGGCATTTCATTGGTAGAAAAGAGCAGTTTAGCATAAGAGTGAAAATGAATCGCATCTTGTCCCTTTTTTTCGTAGATCAGCGTGTCTTCACCAACTGCTTTCTTTAATACATCTGTGTTCTCCATTGCTTTACATGGAATATCTGCACAGGCATTTAGCAACTTTCCGTACATTCCAGTCGCATAGAATCGTTTATTCAAATCCTGTAAAGAAATACTGGACATATTAGTAATCCCAACGATATGCTGGATCAGCGATACTGCCACAGACTTTCCAGTTCCACCATTTCCTTTCAGTGTAAGGAATTTCTGAAACTGCGTATCCTGTGTCATGCAGTATCCAAAATACTCCCAGAATGTCTGCTGTTCTTCTTTGTTAGGAAGAGACGATGCCAGATACTTTTTGATATTTTCTCCACCTTGTAACACTTGCTCACAATCCTCTGGATAATAGGGAAATGGAATCTGATTGATTGTCAGATAATCCGGATTGTGTTCTAGCATTTCACCCGTAACCGGATCATAATATCCATTTTTGAAGTTGATCCATCGCACAGGTTGTTTATTTAGTTCATATGCCTCTCGGTGAACTTTTGGCTGTGTGATTAGCAGATTATAGATTCTTTTAATCACGCCACTCTGTATCTGATCTCGATAGATCAGCTTCTGGATACGGTATTTCATTCTTACCCCATCATGATCTTCCAGGAAAACGCCGTGTTCATAATAATACGGTGTGATTCCCACCACAAAAAACTGAACATTCTCCACCAGGTAATCTACAATCTCCATATCCCGGACACCTTTCACATTCCCTTTTGCATCAAATAAGTGAAACCGGCTCAGTTCTGGTTCTTCTTTCGGATCTCGTTCAAAACGAAGAATATACTGTTCCAGTAATTTTTCAACTTCTTTCTGATTATCCAGTTTGCCAAGGTACTCCTTCTCTTTGAACAACTGCCAGCCCGCTTTTCCATCAAGACCAGCGCCTTTGAAAAATGTCTGTAACTTATCATTCATCCACTTCACCGTACAAGCAGTCACATAATGATAGGCACTCTGACAGCTTCCAGTAAACTGAATAGACCTCATTTCCTCTATAAAGGAATCTGCACTGAAATAATATCCGTCATCTTCCTGCACTAGGCAAAGTGCCTGATAACCTGACATCACAATATTCAACGCTATATCCTGATTGTCCACCAGAAAGATATAGGTCTGTGCTGTCCCTTCTGGATTGGTTTCCATATAATGCTTCAAAAACTTCTTGTTCAAACTTATCACTTCCTTTCAGGCAAAGAAAAAGACGCAAGCCATATTTTATGACTCACGCCTTACTTCACTCACAATATTCTATTTTTATCAGTTACCTGCCAGATTAGTTACTGGCAATCCTTATACATAAACCAATTCTTTCAGGATAATCTCTTCTGCAATCGCTCTGTGCTGATCGGCAGCTCTTACCCATGCCATCTGATCTTTTTCCTTGTCCGGCAATGGATCTTTTTCTTCCAACTGTTTCAGGATAATTTCTTCCCGTTCTCTGGCTGCCTTGTCTACTTCCAACAGATGCTCACCAATACTATCTTGCAGGAGCATTACCTGATACAGCGAATTTCTGTGATTTTTCAAATAGTCTCTACGCAAGAATCCATATTTGCCAAGTTGCTCCATCTGCTCACCGGATTTATAGGTGAGATTCGGGATCAGGTATCCATTTACATTTGTATAAGTCAGTTTCATATTACTGTGACCTCTCTTTCGTTTAAGCTTTTATCTGTAACAAAACCAGATGTTCATGTTACGTCATTGCTACAAATCTTTCTTTCCATATCATTTTGAATCCAACCCGGGCAGATTTTCTTCAAAATCATGGTGAAAGTGCTTCGTTTCTGTGTTGGGAAAATGAACGGAAACACTTGATTTTACTGACTTTCTTCAATGTAACCTTATTATAACGTCCTCCCCCCACCCGATTAAGTCATTTGGCAACTTTTCCGATCCTTGCAAGGCTTTTGCACCACGACGGAGATAGGCTTTTAGTTTTTCGCCATAGAGGTAGGGATCTTTTCGGCGGGTGATTCCCCATTCCATAAGGAGGGCGGCTGCACCGGTAACGAAAGGCGTGGAAAAGGAAGTGCCAGTGAAGGATGCATAGCCTCCACCAGAGCGGGGAGCATAGATATCAACACCGGGAGCGACAAGGTCGGGTTTTGGATAGGGGAGGGCACGACAGCCGCGGCCAGAGAAATCAGCATAGGTGTTTTGACGGGCGTCGTAGGCGCCGACGCTGATCACGCGTCTGGCAGTGGCAGGGATTGTAAGGGTTCCCTGAGGACGTGGAAGATAGAAGGCTGTGCCTGGGTTTAGCGTTTTGCCACCTGGAAGCCACAGGAAATATTCCCCGTTTTTTATATTTCTTGCTGCTAAGATTATTTTCCACACACCGCTGTCTACATAGGGGGTTTTCTCATCCTGCGGCAGAAAATCCACATAAATCTCCTGCGTCACATGATACGGTGCCGGTTTTCCATAATAAATCAGAAGTTCCGTATTTCCCGCCTGCCAACGCTGGGCGCCCAGTGTTTCAAAAAGGGGGCCAACACGCTCCCCGGCTGGATGTTCCAGATAGATTTCCATCTCATCTTCGTAATTTTTCCAAAGCTGCACATTTAAGGTAGGCTCAAAGGCACCAACACCAAGTTCAATTTCCTGGATTTCACCTGGCGAAAGCTTTCCTCCGGTATGCAGAGCATCATTTCCATTGTTGCCCATTCCTACACAGATCACATTTTTCCCCATGCCGGACACATTGTCCAGGTAAGTTTCCAGCAGAGAATCGCCTCTATGTGAGCCATAATTATTTCCAAAGCTTAAATTGATCGCAATTGATCTTCCAAGCCGTATGGCCTGCCGAACCAGATAATCCACGCCTTGCATCAGCTCTGTAATTCTTGGAAAAGAATCCTGTCTTGGAATTCCCATTTTTACAACCAGAAGGTCACTTTCATATGCCACACCCCGGTTCACTGCCCCACGGGAAAAATCGCTGCCAGCTGCCACTCCAAGCACAGCGGTTCCATGACCGCTTACATCTTCAGACGGAACAAGGCGCCGCCCCTCCTGCACAGAGAGGGACAACGCCTCATTAATTTCCTCATTGGTATATTCAGTTCCTGTTGCATAGCCCTCCGGGGGATTACCGGGAATGCTCTGATCCCACAAACGCAGAATCCTGGACTTTCCATCTGCTGTAAGAAATGCGGGATGCCTGTAATCCACCCCGGAATCCACAATTCCGATCAACACGCCGCGCCCTGTCAGCCGTAGATTTCCCGGCTCATTGCGCTGTACCTGGGTAATACAGCTTGCCTCTTTCGAAAAAAGATCTTCGAAATACAAACGAGTGGGCTTTTCTATAAATTCTATCTGGGGACGCCGAGAATATTCATCCAGCATACTTTCAGGAAGCGTCACAATGGCATACCTGCCAAGGAGAGGGACCACGGAGATTTCGGGTCCCCCAAGCAACGCCTCAACAGAATCACCCATTTCACTATACTTCACAATAATTTCCCACTTTCGTGTCTGCTTCTCATACCCCACATTCAGATTTCGGGATTTCTCTCTTTCCTCTTCTGTGGCATCCAGCGCAAGGTTCAAAAGATTATCCAGCTTCTGATCTGGCATATTTCCTCCATTTTGCAGCGTATGCATACTCAAAATATACTTATCTTTAATTTACGCCAACCCGTTTTAAATAATACCTCAGCCTTCCTATTATATTTCAGAGCGTGTTTGAAAATCATTCCCACCATCTGTACTCCCTGCTTTATGGAAATTTTTTGCAGAAAGCCTTTTTCAAACACGTTCTAAACCCTCTGTAGATTTTCAAATATCAGTTATTTTTCCTCTACTTTCACCTTTTTCAGCAGAAAAACCATCACCAGCAGCACCACTGGGAAAATCAAGCCTACGCCCATACCCACGCGGATATTATCTCCGGCATTCTGGGTGACACGGCCGACAATTCCAGGGCCTATGCTGCCCCCAAGGTCTCCTGCCATAGCAAGAAGGGCGAACATGGCAGTTCCGCCTGCTGGAAATTTCTGAGAGGAAATACTAATAGTGCCAGGCCACATAATTCCAACGGAAAATCCGCATACAATACAGCCAATCAGTCCTGCTGCCGGATTAGAAGACAGGGATGCAAGAAGATAGCAGAATACGCATAAAATTCCGGATCCTGCCATAAATTTCATCAAGTCCATTTTATCTCCGTATTTTCCAAAGATCATACGGCTGATTCCCATCGTAATGGCAAACATGCAGGGACCGGCCAGGTCTCCAATGGTCTTGGACAGTCCAAGTGCCGCCTCTGCATAGGCAGATGCCCACTGGGACATGGACAGCTCTGATGCCCCTGAACACACCATCAGACACACGGCAATCCAGAACACAGGCTTACGAAACAGTTCCCTGATTTTCATGCCTTCCCCTTCATCCACCAGATGTTCGATGGGACAGGTGGCAAAGTTGTAAACATTAACGGCCGGAACGATTGCCCACAAAACTGCCAGCCACTTCCAGCTGTCCATTCCAAAAACTGCGAAAAACAGGGTGGAAACTGCAATGGTTCCCACAGAGCCCCAGCAGTAGAAGGAATGAAGAAGACTCATGGTCGCTTCTTTATTTTTGAAAGGACATGCTTCCATAATAGGACTGCACAGCACTTCAATCAGTCCGCTTCCAACAGCATAAACAATAACACTGATGATAATTCCCATAAAAGGATCTGGCAAAAGCTCCGGAAGAAATGCCAGCCCCACCAGTCCTAAAGCGGAACTGATCTCAGAGGTTACAATGCACACGCGATATCCGATTTTGTCCACAAATCGGGCACAAAACAAGTCAACCAGCAGCTGGGTAAAGAAAAAGCAGGTGGAGATCAGTGCAATATTTCCAAGGGAAATATGATAATCTGTGTGAAATTTCAGAAACAGCAAAGGTGCAAAATTTGCTGCTATAGCCTGGGTGATAAAGCCCATATAACAGGCTCGTTTGGTTTTCTGGTAATTTGGCATGATTGGTTCTCCTTTTTTTCTTCTTTAAAGAAGATTTTTGTCTTATTGGATTATATTATATTTAAATGTGTTTTTCATTGGATTATTTCTGATTTTTATTGTATAATATCGTAAAAACATTAATTTTCTATTTTTTCGGGGCACTTCCCAGAGCGGTTCGAAAAAGGTTTTCTGCAAAATATACCGCAAAGTGGGACGAGCAGATTGCGGGAATGATTTTCAAACAGGCTCCAGGTCTCGATTTGAGGATAAACAAGATATGAAAGAAACCAACGTATATACCAAAATTATTACCGACGAAAATTTAATGGAGACCATTCCCCACGGAAGCCAGGACTATCCCTTTCGCTACTATTATGAGCATTTAGCCCAGTTTGATTTTCACTGCATAGACTGGCACTGGCATACGGAGCTGGAATTTGTGTATGTTCAATCAGGAACCGTAACTGTCTGGATTGGGGAAAAACAGCTGAAGCTGCCAGCTGACAGCGGCATTTTTATTAATTCCAAATTCCTTCACCGTTTTTCCTCTCCTGTGGATGCTGTCATCCCAAACTTTCTCTGCATGCCCTCTTTCCTTGCAGCTACAGACAGCTATATTTACCAGAATTATGTGAAGCCTATCATTTCATCGAATATTCCTTTTTGGATTTTTCGCAGGGAGATTTCATGGCAGGCCAAAGTTCTTGATCTTATGAAGCGGATTATTTCTGCGCAGACTTCCGGTTCTTCCTGCCATCTTCTGACCTCTGCCCTTATGCAGCAGCTTTGGCTGGAAATATACAAGCATACAGACCTTTCCACTATACCGGAAATCACTGGACAATTCTCTGTAAACCGCGCAAGACTCCAGCTGATGATGCAGTTTATTCACGAAAATTACAGAAGAAATCTTTCCCTGGATGAGATTGCTGCACAGTCTATGATCAGCAAAAGCTCTGCCTTAAATCTTTTTCGGAGCTATCTTCACATCACGCCGGTTAACTATCTAATAAACTATCGGCTGAAACAGGCTGCCCTCCTACTCTCCCATACAGAGAAAAAAGTCAGCACCATTTCAGCCGAAACCGGTTTTCACAATGTAGATTATTTTTGCAGAGCCTTCAAAAAACACTACCAGGTGACACCTGGAGAATATCGGAAAGAAAAGTGGGATAAATAGCTGTTATTTGTTAATTTTACATTCCGCATTCAATGCATTTACAACAGCTTCATACATCGGTTTCGCCTGCGGTGCAGCTCCAATCAGCTCTGCCAGTGTCATTCCATACGCAAACTGGATCATCGGACCATCCAGCATTCCCGGTTCCATTTGATTGAACATTTCTACTGCAAGGGGTTCTGCCACAGTCTCACCAAGGGTGCTGTCCATACTGAAGCGCTCTGGCCTGTCTGCCTTTGCATTTAAAGTACTTTTGGAACTGCCTACGTTGAAAAAGCTGAAGGTTGCCATAGAAATATCATTCCTATAATGATTCATTTCTTTCACATCACCACGTAGCAATGCGCGTACAAATTCATTATATGGTACATTTTCGTCTGAAAACCAGTCTCTTATCATATTTTCAAGCATCATTCGTACTTCCCGATTTGTAACACTTAAATATTTCCCTTTTGGATCAGGGAAATTATATCGTCACATAAAGATAATTGAACACCAGCTTTCTCTGATACTCATAATACTTCGCCTTTTTCTTGATCATCTCCATTACCGCACGGTCAACCTCATCTCCGCGGAGGTCGAAGGGATTGTAAGAATTGACATTATCCCGAATCCGAAGTATACATTCGCCATTGTTGTCCATTACTTTTACAGATACATAATATTTCTTATCTGTTTCGCCGATGCCAAATTTCATAATGTTCAGAAGCAGTTCTTCCACGATCAGATGAATAAAAAACGACTGCTTAAAATCCAAGTTCCATTCATCGCACAACCCTTCCAGATTCTGGGACATTTTTTCCATACTGCCTTCCTCGATGGGATAATATTCCTCAAAAACCCGGTTGGTAAAACTGTATTTTTCTTTTATGTAATCTTTTATTTTTCCAAATATCTGTATTGCAAAAACCAGCAGCAGGCAAACTCCCTCACTTATCACATACACAAGCGCAAGCCCTACAATACCCTTTTTCTCAATCAGCAAAAATCCGGCCACCAGCATGAGAATGAAGTTGCGTAAAACAGATAACCCGGAAGCATACCTTGTCTTTCCTATTGTTTGCCAGAAAGATGTAGTTACCACATTCACTCCTGCCAGAGCAACACTTAATGCGTAAATACGAAACGCCACTGTTGCTGTTTCCAATGCCTGGCCATCATTCAGACCAAAGAAAACCAGAATATTCTTTGCGCCGGCAGCAAAAAACAATGCCATAATCATTCCTGCAGCTGCAACGATCCGCAGTCCATCGTGGTACACTGCCAGCATTCCTTTCCAGTCCTTCTCACCGCCTAAAATAGAGATAACCGTAGATGCCGCGGCTCCGGCACCGTCAAACATGGCCCCCGGAATGGTACTCATGGTATAAATAACACCAAATACAGCCACAGAAAAAGTGCCATTTTCAGAATTTTCCTTTAACAGCATGGTATTAAACACCAGCATAACCACTGCCTGGAAAATAAATGCAGAGCCTACGCCAAATCCATTTTCCACATATTCTTTGATCTGATTCCAGGTGGGAATGTGAAAATGAAAGCTTAAAAGCGCCTGCTTGTTCCAAAAATGAGTAAGCAGAATCAGAGTTCCTACTGTTTCCGCAATACATAAAGACGCCGAAGCCCCAACAAGTCCCCAGTTTAGCACTTTCATAAACAGCAGATCCAGGCTTAAATTTGTGACAATAACGCCAGCTGAAGAAATGGCAGCCAGCTTTGGTGCGCCGTCTGTACGCACTGCTATGGAAAGAATATTATACACTACATAAATCGGGGCAAAAGCAAATACCACAGTCAGATACTGCAGGGCCTGTGGCAAAAGCTCCGGTGTGGCACCAAGCAGACTGCATAATGCGCTGCGAAATACGAGAGATACTGCTGCGAAAAGCACACCTGTTATCAGGCCTGCACTTAATACGGAGCCGAAAACCCGATTTGCACCTTTCAGATCTGCTTCACCAAGTTTTTTCCCAATTAAGACGCCTGCACCGCCGCCTAGGGTGATTCCCATAAGTAAATAAAGCAGAAATACCGGTGTAGCAATGTTAGCCACAGCCAGTCCGGTACTGCCTATAAAATTTCCTACCAGGGTTGCATCCACAAGGGTGGATACGGTAACCCCAAGAGAAGAACATACTCCCCAGAATAAAAAGGTTCTGTATGCACTTTTGGCATAGTTTGTTTCCATATAATTTTCCTCCTGCCCCATCATTTTCCAATAATAAAATTATATCGTTTCTTTCCCCTTAAAACAATTCTATTTTTATTTCTATTGCGTCATAATTTCCAATTACGAAACAAAACGGGCAAGTTCTCTTCAAATTACAAAAAAAACGAGCCATCCTCCACAAACGCAGATTCCTGCGTTCATGTTTCAGACGGCCCGTGTAATTTTAATTTTCAGATTTCAGCTGCTTTTCGCAGATCCGAATTTCAGATTTCAGCTATTTCCAGCAAATTCGAAATTCAGATTTCAGCTAATTCCAACAGTTCCGAAATTTAGATTTCGGCTAATTTCAGCAGATCCGGAATCTTGGACTCCCAGCCAAGTGCCATGATATGAACACCCTGGCAGTATGGCTTACACTCTTTGATAATACGTGCAGCGATCTCAACACCGGTAATTCCAGCTTTTGTCTTTTCTTTGTCAGCCTTCAGCTCCTCGATCATCTCATCCGGAACATGAATGCCGGCAACGTTATTATTCATGAATTTCGCCATTCCAGCGGATTTCGGAATAATAATTCCAACCTGTACAGGTTTTCCGAACTGTTTTGCTTTTTCCATAAATTTGATAAATTTCTCCGGCTCAAATACAGCCTGTGTCTGGAAATAGTCAGCGCCTGCTGCAACCTTTCTCTCCATCTTCGCAAGCTGTGCATCAACAGAATCACTGCATGGAGACACGACAGCACCCTTGGAGAATTTCGGAGGCTCTCCAACAAGCTGGTTTCCGCCAAGATCCACACCGGACTCCAGAAGCTTCACTGTGTGAAGAAGGGATACGGAATCAAGGTCGAAGACCGGTTTTGCCTGTGGATGATCACCCATCTTGGTATGGTCACCAGTAAGGCAGAGAATATTGTCAATACCGAACATAGCTGCGCTGAGAAGATCAGACTCCAGAGCGATACGGTTTCTGTCACGGCATGCAAGCTGGAAAATGGGATTCATGCCTGCATCTTTAAGAACCTTACACATTGCAAGAGATCCAAGACGCATAACAGAAGACTGGTTATCTGTTACGTTAACTGCATGAACACCTGTAAGGTATGTTTTTGCTTCTTCTACCAGCTCATCTACATGGATTCCTTTCGGCGGTCCTACTTCTGCTGAAACTGCAAATTCACCACGATCGAATAATTCTTTCATTTTCATATTATATTTGCTCCAATCATTAAAAATTTAGGATTAACCTTTTATTTCACTTCATCATCTGTAGCAAAATTGTGGATCTGTGTCGGGCATTTCAGCACATCAAGGCGTCCAATCTCTTTCAGGCGTCTGTAAATACGCTCCCATCCACACTCCATTTCGCTGTCCACTTCGCATTTTCCATTCTTGGAACCGCCGCACTGACCATTCACAAGGCTCTTGGAACATGCTGTGATCGGGCAGATTCCACCTGTCAGATTCAGATAACACTCACCGCACTGATCGCATTTATATTCTAATGGTGTCACTCCCTGGAAACCAGGTACCGGATATGTATCACAGGCAGCACAGACCATCTTATCTTCCAGATATTCAGAAATTGTCTGCACACCAACACCACAGGAAAATACAAGAACCAGATCTGCTTCCTGAATTTTGATCATATGTTTCTGAAGACGCAGCTCCATGTTCTCCGGATTACAAATATAATCAGTAGTCATAATTCCTGTCACATTTCCCTCAGCGGAAAGCTCCTTCTGAAGTTCAACAGCTTCTTTTTCCGGAAAATGAACCTCTTTACATCCATGACAGTTAATAATGAAAACTTTTTTTCCGGCTGTCAGTGATGTGATTGCTTCTTTTGCTTTTAACTGGGTAATCAACATATCACTTCATCCCCCTTACTGCATTTTTTCCGGCTTTAATACTGTCGATGATCGGAATCTTGGAAGAACAGATATACTGACAGCATCTGCACTCAACACAATCCATAACGTTCATGTCTTTCATGCCCTGCCAGTTCTCATCTTTGGCATATTTTACAAAGTACAGCGGAGACAGTTCCATCGGACAGACATCTACACAGCGTCCGCATTTGATACATGGCTGCTCTTTTGTCTCATCTGTATCAATGGCAATAATTCCGTTGGATCCCTTCATCATAGGAACATCCAGTGTATTCAGTGGGAATCCCATCATTGGTCCGCCCATCTTAACCAGAACATCCTCATCTGTAAATCCACCGCAGTAGTCGATCAACTCTCTTACACTTGTACCAATTTTGATGATAAAGTTTCCAGGATTCTTGATCTTCTCACCTGTAACAGTTGCAACACGCTCAATCAGAGGCATTCCTGTCTGGATCGCATCTGAAATTGCCTTTACTGTACTGATATTATCTACTACAACACCAACATCTGCCGGAAGACCGCCGCTTGGAACAATTCTGCCCATAACACGCTTGATCAGAGTTTTCTCAGCGCCCTGTGGGTATTTGGTTCTGGCAACAAATACTTCCATATCTCCGATATTGGCAACTTTTTCCTGCATTAATTCAATGGCATCCTGCTTGTTATCCTCAATAACAATGATACCCTTCTGGGCACCGGTTGTCTTAAGAACTGCTCGCAGACCAAAAATAATATCATCTGCATACTCAAGAAGTACTCTGTGATCTGCTGTCAAAAGCGGTTCACATTCGCATCCATTGAGAAGGATGGTATCAACTGGTTTCGCCGGTTTCAGCTTGACACAGGTCGGGAAACCTGCACCACCCATACCAACGATTCCTGCTTCACGAATGATATCAATGATTTCATCCTGAGTAAGCTTGTCAAGGTCTCCATGTGGCTGTACGGATTCGTGCAGAGTATTTTTTCCATCCGATTCAATAACAACAGCCATCACTTCACTGCCTCTTGTGCCGTGCATACGAGGTTCAACAGCAACTACCGTTCCGCTTACGCTGGAATGTACAGGAGCGCTGATAAATCCAGCAGCTTCGCCGATCTTCTGACCGACTTTTACTGTATCACCAACCTGAACGATGGGATTCGCCGGAGCACCCAGATGCTGAGACATGGAAATTACAACTGTCTTCGGATCCGGGAACTTCTTAAGAGCAATGTGCTCACTGAATTCCTTGCGCTCTGACGGATGAACACCGCCATAGTAACCATCTAATCTGTTTTCTCTGATTGATTTCACATAATCGTTGATCACCTTGAAATTAACCTTGGAGAAATCACGAACCTGTACGGGCTGATTGAGGAATTCTTCCAGACGTCCCTGTTTCGCCAGTCTCTGGTAAATTTTCTCCCATGCGCAGTCCTTATTGGGATCTACTTCGCATTTTCCATTCTTTGCTCCACCGCACTGACCATTCACAAGACTCTTGGAACAGTCAACGATGGGACAGACACCACCGGTAATATTCAGATAACACTGTGCACATGCATCACAGCTCTTCTTGGTAAGTGCCATGCCATGATGACCTCTGTAGTTAAGGGTATTGCTTGCAGCAACAACCGGCTTACCTGCCAGATCTGCAACAGTCTGAATACCAAGGCCACAGGAAATTACTACCACATTCTCTGTTCCTTCCGGAAGCAGGTCCTGCAATTTTCTTTCTGTGTGCATTTTATTGCATAAGAAATCAACTTTCGCATTACCTGTGACCGTCTTTCCCTGTTCTTTGGCAAACTTCAGGAATTCATCGCAATCCGGTTCCTCAACCGTCTCAAATTCCTTAAAGCACTTATTACAGGCAATCACAAACAGGTTGTCCTTGCCGTTCAGCACTGATGCAAGCTCATCACTGCTTTTCAGCTTGTACTTAGTATAATTTTCCAATTGCTCACCTTCCTTATAATAGAAATTATATTCTTATACTATCTGTTCTTATCCGTTCCCTCCACAAAAAAACTTATAAAAGCAGATAAATAAGTTACTGTTTTTCCTTTATAATTTAACACAAACTGACTATTTTATCCAGTCTTTGTGACTATTCTGCCTTCAAATTATCTACAAAAATTCTAAAAAGCCAAAAAAGACGTTCTCTTTCTTCGCCAGAAAAGAAAACGTCTCATTCTTTATAAACTATTTATCTGTTACCGCATTCTACGCATTACCGCCACATTCCCCGCCTTTTCCGAATGGTATAATACATACTGTTCTCCATGGCCATAACCTTCTGAAGAGGCACGCTTTTGAATACGGGCATTTTCATCTTGTATTTGATCCAGAAGAAGGAGTAAATACCAAGCATCAGGAAGGTAATGCCGGTTACCAGCCAGATCATGTTCCGCTCTACAGGATCTGTAGAAATATTCAGAATCATATATACTGTTCCACAGATTCCGATAATTGGGAAAAGAGGACCACAGGGAACCTTGAAGGAACGAGGTGCCTTTGGAAGTCTTTTTCGCAAAATCAGTACATCAATATGAGCCAGTATGTAAGAGATCATCCAGAAAACAGAGCCAACCAGGATCAGGAAGGAAATGGCATCTGATGAGCCATCACTGAGGGCTGCGAATACGAAAATAAATGCACTTACAAATACAACTCCGAAATACGGAACCCCATGTTTATTTGTTTTTGCAAAAACACGAGGCATCATGTTCATTTTCGCCATTCCCTGACAGATTCCTGCCAGACCGTTTACTGTAGAATTCTGGGTACTTACAACTGCGAGTGCCGAGACAAACGTCATCCACACTTTTCCCGCATTACCAAGAAGATTTCCACCATAAAGCAGGTGTGGTGCAGCGGAATTTTCCAGTTCCGCCCAGGGTGTATAGTTATGGAAACCAAGAACCATCACAGACTGCACCAGACAGATCAGGGCAAGTCCGATCATCATTCCAAGAGGGACATTTCTTCTGGCATTTTTCACATTCTTAGATACCGGTATTACATATTCCGCTCCGATAAACAGCCAGAATGCCACTGCTATGGTGGACACAACACCTTTAAAATCCGTAGCCATACTGTAAGGCTGATGCACCACTTCCCCAGTACCAAGTCCCAGCATACCGATCACTCCAAGGATCAGCATGGAACCGACCAGAAGAAATGCTACCAGATCCTGGATCTTGGCAAACATATCCACACCGTACAGGTTGGCTATCATAACCACTACTGTCATAATGAAGGTGTACATCAGGCTTGGAATCGGCAGATGAATGGTAGATGCCATAGCATAAGCAAAAATAGAAGCCTCAACACCTGATGACATGATATTGCAGATCAAGTATCCGCCTACCATAGAAATCAGTGTCGGAAAAGGTCCCATACAGGCCAGGGTATACTGAGCCAGACCTCCTGTGGTATTTGGCATCAGAGCATTCAGCTCAGAGAGCGATGCCACCGTGGTCATATTTAAAAGACAGGCAATCACCATCGCCCCGATAAATACCACACCAATACTTCCGGCTCCCTGTCCCAGAGAAACCAGACAACTGGTCGCAATAACAAGTCCCACTGAGATGGAAACCACACTTCGCAGTCCCAAAGTTCTGTCCTTTTCTTCCATCCTGAATCACTCTCCTTCATTACTGATCAAATATCGCGCTGCACCGGTCTGAGGGGAATAACGCTGGCGCTTTGTCTGAATAGCTTGCAGAAAGCCTTTTTCAAACACGCTCTATAGTGCATCGATTCCCTCATCGCCAGTTCTCACACGGATCACGTTTGTAATATCATAAACAAAAATCTTTCCGTCACCAATATGTCCTGTATAAAGCTCCTGTTTGATCAGCTCCACGATCTCCGGCACCCTGGACTTCTCTACAACCACCGCAATCTGCTGCTTCGGAAGCAGCTCCATCTCATAGTTTTCATCCACTTCATATTCCTTAGTGCCTTTCTCAATACCGCATCCCAGCACCTGTGTCACTGTCATTCCGCGAACGCCAGCCTTGCTCAAAGCAGATTTCAATCCGTTAAATTTTGACATTCCTGTGATAATCTCAATTCTTGATAATTCCATAACAATCATCCTCCAGCCAGATTAATATCTTTATCCTCTATTCCCGTTATCTTTCATCCTAAAATTGGAATTTTAAACTCTCTATTCTATTTTCCCCGCTGCTAAGTTCTTACTTCTGTCCTTCGCCGCCAGATACTTTTTATATTTCTCCGGTGTGGTCCCTGCAAAAGCCCGGAAATCCTTCAGCATATGAGACTGGTCATAATACCCGCAGTTCAGAGCCGTCTCCTCACTTCCCGCCTGCTCTGGCGACTTGGTAATTTCTCCCAGAAAAGCCTGAAAACGGATAAACCGCTCAAACTCTTTGGGCGAGATCCCATGGATTTCCTTAAACACTCTGCGGATGTAACACTCAGAATATCCTGTCTCACGGCTTAGCATCTGAATGGAAATATTTCCATCTGTAGCGTAAATCCTCTGCCGCATATATTCTTCCAGAACATGTGCAGAATCCTTTGAATGATTTCCCTGATTGCTAGAAAGATACTGCATCAGGATCTGCGCCCTCTGCTTCACATCCGCCGCCTCCGCCAGGCACTCCGTAAGTCCGCTTCCATACTCATTCCGGTCGATCTCCATGTCTGCATTTACCACTTCTTTTATGGAAAGAGATTTTGGCAAAATACATTTTCCTGGCAAAAATCTTGCCCCAAAATAATATCTACCATCATCAAACTCCCAGTTCTTTGCCTTCAGCACCGTTCCACCAACCAGAACTTTTACATCTTTTTCTCCAATTCCAAAAACAAGATCTGTGCTCCCATCTGGAACTGCCCGAAAATTCCCTGAGTTTCCATTTTTTACATTAAATTCATAAAAACTGGAAATTCCCATTCTTCTGTTCAATAATTCCTGATAATCTTCCGCATCCAGTGTCAGATAAGGCTGCACCGGGGTTACGATTTTCTTGTCTTCCATAGGCTCAGCTCCTGAAATTCACCGCTATGGAGCCTTTCCTCACGCCATCTCCGGTTTGTCCCACAGCGGTAATTTTATTCCGATGCCAAGCTTCACTGCATTGCGATAAACGGTTCCCCCCCAGGCAATGTCCTCAACTGGCATGCCTCCTACAGAATATACAATAATCTCGTCATCACTTGTTCTTCCCGGATGTCTCTTCTCAATAATGTCTGTAATGTCGATAATATCCTCTGCCTCAATTTTTCCATCATGCTTCAGGTCTGTGAACTTGGTTCCGATGATCTGAACCTGCGGATAGGTAGGATAAGGATACTCTTCCTCCCAGGCCTCATAAAGCTTGGAGTTATCTACCACCAGCTTACAGCCTGCAAGAAAATCATCGTCAAATCTTGCAGCTGACGGCATACTGACCAGCGCGCCCTTTTTGATCCAGTCTCCGTTAATATAAGGGAAGGAAGAAACATCATCGCGGACAGTTGTGGTAAAGCTGATGATATCACTGTCCTTTACTGCTTCCTCCACAGAATCACAGATCTCAATATTTTTGATCTGAGGTAGCTCCTCCCTGATAAACCTGGTAAAAGCATCCAGAGACCGCTGGCTTCTTCCCTTTATTTTTACCGTATCCAGGTTCGGGCAGACACTGACGAAAGCTGCCAGAGATGTTTTTCCCATAACACCAGGTCCGATAATGGACACTACCCTGGAGTCTTTACGCGCCAGATATTTCGCGCCAACTCCAGGAATTCCACCGGTACGGTAAGCGCTTACCAGATTTGCTGACATCAGCGCCAGTGGAGCACCAGTATCCTTATCGTTCAGCATCATCATAAGAATAGATCTGGGCAATCCCACTTTCTTGTTCTCTACATTGGAACCATACCATTTCATTCCAGCCATCTGATAACTGCCGCCCAGGTACGCCGGCATTGCCATAAATCTTCTGTCATCTGCATTCTTCGGCATTCCTGGAAACTGTGGATCATCCGGGAACATGATCATGCAGCCATGGGAATTATGATTAGCACCTCCCATTACATAGTCGCCTTTATATAATGTAATCAAAAGATCCTCCATCACATCCACGCAGGATTTCATATCCTTCACACCTGCTTTGATCATATCCGGTTCACTTAAATATAAAAAATCAATTTTAGCATCCATATCCATGTCTCCCTTCTGAGTCTGTAGCTGTCAAATATATACTCATCCAGGAGCCGCTTTATTTCGCTTGGCTTCGCTAGGATGGAGTATAGCACATCTTTTTATTTTTGTACACTAGCATTTTAACGTGTGAAATTTTTAGCTTATTTTAAATTGCGGCATGAAACCTATCATACCTGAACGCTGACAGATCCAACGTTGTCTCCTCTTCCAGTGCCGTCTCCGCCAGCAATTTTCCCACAATCGGTGAAATTCCAAATCCATGTCCGGTAAATGCACAGGCCACGATCAGCCCCGGTACCTCGTCCACATTTCCCAGAACCGGTACACCGTCAATGCAAACATCCTCATAACCAGCCCAGGTCCTTACAATCTTTGCATTTGCCAGCTTCGGGATATACTTCATAATTCCACGGCAGATACAAGGAGCTGTAATCCCCGAAGTCATATTATGTCCATTGTCCTTATTCACTGTTTCAAATCCGGAAGCTCCGCCGAATACAAAAGAGCCATGGTCTGTCTGGTGTCCGTAGAAATCTGCATCCGCAGTACCAAGCATCTGACCGAACATTTTCGGCTCTGCCTCTGTAACCAGCGCCTCGATCAGATCATTTGACATTGGAACATCAATTCCCACAGTACCAAGAAGCTTCCTGCTGGCATAACCAGCCGCCACAATTACCTTATCGCCCTCGTAAACGTTTTTCTGCGTAACAACCTTTCTCAGCTTTCCCTTCACCTTCTGAAGCTCCACAACTTCTTCCCCGGTGAAAAACTGAACGCCCAGTCTCCTTGCTGCCCTGTAATAGCCCAGAGTGGTCAGAAGAGGGTTTGCATGTCCGTCTGTAGCGCACCAGCTGGCTCCAATTACCTCATCACTTAAGAAAGGATTGATTTCCCGAACCTCTTTTCCATCGATCATTTTTACATCCAGCCCACAGGCAGTTGCCCGGTCTGTAAGCCCCTGGAGGATTTCCATATGACGAGCTGTTTTTCCAAGCCGCAGGTTGCCCTCTTTGTGATATTCCACATTGATTCCCAGCTCCTCGGAAAGAACCGGCCACATATTTTTCACTGCATACATGGCAAGTGGCAGCTCCCTTGGATCTCGGCCTGACTGACGGACACCGCCTCCATTTCTGGCAGAACCACCATTTCCAATACTCTCATCACGGTCAAGGACGATTACGGAAGTCCCCTTTTTGGCCAGATAATAGGCTGCGGCACATCCAATTACGCCGCTTCCCACAATGATCACATCTGCTGTCTTACTCATCGTCCTCACCTTCCTTTGCGTAAATTTTCATCTCTAAGGGTCTCATAGGAGCTCTTGAGGTTGCCGGTTCCAGAAGTGCCGGGGAAACTCCAAGCTCTGCCGCCACGATCCTTTTTACCAGTTTGGCACAGGTCTGTCCCTGGCAAAGCCCCATTCCACAGCGTAGATATCTTCGGATTTCCGTGATGGTGAACATTCCATCATGAACTGCCCGTCTGATTTCTCCTTTTGTTACTTCCTCACATCTGCATATAATTCTGTCATCGTCAGGCTCCGGGACGTATTCTCCCAGCTGAACGGTTCTATCATAAATACTTTCCATCATACAATCCCTCCGCCTTATTTTGCTCTGTAAAATCTGGCCTTCATTGCCATATCTGCTGGAACCTTTATAGTAAGAAGATTGGTATGGTCAAAGGCTTTCACACTCTTTACCGATACCACCTCAGCCTCACAAACCGGCTGGCCGTTTCTTCCAAGTCCCAGTCCCTTTTCCCCTTTTTCCGGCAAAGGAAGAAATTCATAAGGAATGGTGACTGTGGCAAAACCAGGCTCAAAGGTTTCATCTACCAGGAAGATGGCCTGTCCTGAACAGGAGGCTACGCACATTCCGCAGCCAACACATGTGGCGTTTTCCTCCACAGCCGGAAGGGAGGTAATATGTGCCCCAATCTTAATGCAGTGCTTTGGACATGCATCCTGACAGGGGTTGCAGGGAATGTTCTGTGTGCACTCCATCACCGGATGAACACCAGCTCTGTGGGTAACACCTGGGAAACGCTCGATCTCCTCATCTGCCACATAGCCTTTTGTGAGAAGATTCATGGAAACATCGATTCCCTCTTCTGTCTTTTCAATCAGCCTGCCTCTGTTCTTAGGGGCAAACATGCCCTGGCGAAGTCCGTCAAGGGCTGCCTCATTTACCTTTGCCCCTTCTTCCAGTTCTGCCTCCTCTATGTAGCCAAGATATCTGGAAGCTGCAATTCCAGCAATTCTTCCCTCAATCATGGCGGAGCTTGCTTCCTCGATTCCGGATACATCGCCCGCTACGAAAATTCCTTTAATGGAGGTCTCCCCATACTCATCTACGATTGGCACCTGGCCACCGCGCTTCGGATTGTCTTCCATCTCACAGCCGGCCATTTTTAACAGCTGTGACATTGGGGAAAGACCAACTGCCAGACAAATGGTATCCACGTCGAAATGCTTTTCTGTTCCTGGAATAAACTGAAAATGATTGTCAACTTCCGCAATCGTTACACCTGTCACATGATCTTTTCCTTCTGCTTTCACAATGGTATGGGAAAGGTAAAATGGAACTCCCGTTCTGGCAACCTTTGCAGCATGTACGCCATAACCTCCGATTCTCGGTGCCGCGTCAACCAGTGCAACCACATCACAGCCACACTGTTTCAGCTGGAAGCTGACAACCAGACCAACATTTCCGCTTCCCAGCATCAGGATCCGGCTGCCAGGCTTTACACCGTGAAGGTTCATCATTGTCTGTGCTGCGCCTGCTCCGATCACACCCGGAAGAGTCCAGCCGTCGAAGGTAACCATATTTTCTGCAGCTCCTGTGGCAATAATAATGGCATCTCCTTTATAATGGAAAATTTCTTCTCCCTTTTTTACCACGATTTCTTTATCCTGATACATTCCAATGACTGTGGAATTCAGTTCTACATCAACACCTGCCTTGGCAGCCTCTGTAAGAAGCTCTTCTCCGATGACGAAGCCTCTGATCTTTGCCTTATGCTCTTTGGAACCGAAGAATTTATGGATCTGCTTAAACAGCTGTCCGCCAGGCTTTTCATTCTCATCAAATACAACTACCTTCAATCCTCTTTTTGCTGCCTCAATTGCTGCTGACAGACCAGACGGGCCTGCGCCAACTACGATCAAATCATATCTTTTCATCTTGTCTGTCCTCCTGTTTTCTGTTCCTCAAACGGTTCTGCCGATACACCATATTGTGTCTGAACCTTCATTCCTGCTTTCAGCGGGGTTACACAGGTTCTCACATTTGGAACTCCGTCCACAACCATAACACAGTCCGTGCAGCGTCCGATCGCACAAAAGATTCCTCGAGGCGTATGCTCCTTCTTCGTGTAACGGTGGATCAAAATTCCCGCCGCTTTTAATGCCGCTGCGATTGGTTCCCCTTCATACCCCTGAATCTTCTGACCATCATATGTGAAATTTACTAATCTTCCCTTCTGCGGTACTCCTAAAATCGGATGCTCTGTAATACGTGTACCCATGGTATTTCCCCCTTTTTGATAGACGGACAAATCTGCTGTCCGGGACTTTCATCGCCAAAAAGGCGCCTGCAAAATAAATTGCAGACGCCTTTGTCTTTTACGTTGTTGATTCTTTTTCTTAAGTTGTTCGTATTATAGTTTATGTAAATGGATATGTATTGTAAAAAACGATACCAGAGCATGTTTGAAATATTTCCAACACTATTTTTACAAAATCATCTACAGATATGTTATAATGGGAGTATCTGTTGAATATCGTTAAAAGAAATATTATGCTTCCATTCAGCATAGAACATTAAAGCATTAATGAAAAGATACTTACGAGGTGTAAAGCTTATGAAATACAGAGATGAGTTCCACATTGCATCCACTGCGATTCTGCTCAGTGTGGCCATGGTGGGAATTTCCGTAGTCGTTCCCAAAGAAAACAGAGTACCAACTGCCAAGACCACATTAACAGAGGCTCCTGAAACAGCTGCAGAAGCGGAAGCTGCACAGCAGGAAGAATTTCCAATTTACAGTCAGGACAGTAATTATGACGAGACTTACGATTACAGCCAGGGAGATAGTTCCTACGATAACAGCTATGATTCTTCTGGCGGTGATTCTTCAGGAAGCGACCAGATCACTTATCCTACTGAGGATTCTGGAGATAGCTCAGGAAGTGACACTTCCGATATTCCGGATTATACAGAAGATACCTCCGATGATTCCGGACAAGATAACGATGAGAACTGGGATTATATTGATAATGGAGATGGTTCTGGTTCCGATAACGGAGGAAACTATACGGAGGATACCTCCGATCAGGATATTGAATACTATGAATAAAAAGAATCCTGCCCGGCAGGGCTTGGAAATTCCAACAGAATTTCCTGCTACATAATAAAATCCCCGGATTTCCGGGGATTTTATTATTATCTGATCTTATTCAAAAATCCAAATGGTTCCTTATCTTCCAGAAAATGCATCAGCATATATGCCGTCATGATCGCTACATTCTCTTCCTTCAGAATCCGCTTCACTTCCTCGCGGTCCGCCAGAATCACTTCAATCTCTTCCGTATCTTCCTGTGCCTTGGAACTGATTTCGCCGCTGGCATATCCATATACAGTCGCACAAGACTCGTCTGTCATTCCTACAGTAGTGAAATAAGGCTTCTGGTAAGCTTCTGCTACCGGAATGGGATCAAGCTTCAGTCCGGTTTCCTCGTACATTTCACGAATTGCGCCTTCATGGTAATTCTCATCCGGCTCTACCAGACCAGCTGGAAATTCATAAATATAATCGCCTAATGTATAACGATATTGGCGAATCAACACCACTTTGTCATGTTTTTCGCCATAAATGCTATAAATGATCACACCGTCCGGATTGTTCTTATGTGTCACCATTTTCAAGCTGTCTACATCTTTTGCACGGGAAGACACAAAATAGTTTACCGGGGTATTGTGCACACTGGTGGCTTTTACATTATAAAGGTTTACATAACGATTATCTGTCTGTTTGGTAATGCTGTTGATTTTTCCCATAGGAACCTCTTTTCGTCAGTTCTTGCTGTTCTGGTCAGAGGTCTATCTAGATCTCACCAAGGAACAGAGAATCAGTCACCGCGAAGAATCACACGAATTCTTTTATAAATAAAGAACACGATCACTGAGGTTAATGTGTATTTGAATAAATTGAATGGTACAAGGATCATAATTGCAAAAGTAAGAAGGTTGGTTACACCGCTGTGTACTGCTGCACCCATTTCAATAAATGCCTGTACCGGCATTCCAAATGCCTTGCCGTATGCAGGAAGAAGTACAAATGCGTTTACAAAGCATGCAAGCACTGTGGTAAGAATTACACCAGCTGCCATACCTGCCACTGCATGTGTTCTTGTCTTCTTATGCTGATAACGATAGATCAGTCCGGCTGGAACTACATAAGAACAGCCAAAGAGGAAGTTTGCCACATCACCAACGCCTGCTGTCATAGTTCCCTTAGTTACCAGATGTACCAGAATCTTCACCAGTTCGATCAGTATACCTGCTACAGGTCCCATTGCAAAAGAACCGATCAGTGCTGGAATCTCAGAGAAATCCAACTGATAAAAGGACGGTGCCAGAAATGGCAGCGGTACCTCAAAATTCATCAACACACCTGCCACAGCGCCTAACATTGCTACCTGGGCAATGGTTCTGGTGCGGCTTCGCTCCATTACATTTCCATTTTTGATTACTTGTTCGCTCATACTCATTGCTCCTTAAATTATAATATTTAAAGAAAATTTCTGCAAGTATGGGATTAAAATGTTACCAGTAAACAGTAACGGTTACTGTTCACCAGTAACGTTAAAATCACCACATAAAAAGCCCCGAAATCTCTTCCGGGGCAATGAGCACGTACAAAAAAATCAACCGATCTAAATATTCTGCGCGTTCTTCTCTCATCCAGACTTTACTGTCGGTTTTGGAATTTCACCAAATCAGCCGCCAAAGCGGGTCGCGGACTATACCGCCGGTAGGGAATTTCGATTTCCAAGGATTTCGATCACCCTGCCCCGAAGAAATTTTCTTTTCATGGTGGATTATACAATAGAAATAGGATAATTTCAATAGGAAATCTATTTGTACATTTATTTCATATTTTCTATTATATATCTATTATCATTTGTCTTTATTTGCCTCCACAACATGCACATCCATCTGCGGATACGGAATAGAAATTCCGTTGGCATCAAAAGATTCTTTGATTTTCTCATTCAGCCGCCATTTGATCTTCCAGTATTTATCGGTGGGAACCCAGACGCGAAGCCCCATGACTACGGCGCTGTCAGCAAGTTCGTCTACAAAGACCAGCATGTCTTTGTCCGATTTGGTTCCGGGATCTTCCTGTAAAATGTGCTGCAAAAGCTTTTTTGCTTTCTTAATATCAGAATCATAGGAAATTCCCACTTTGATTTCCAGGTTACGCAAATTCTGCGCAGTTACATTGATAATGGTGCTGTTGGATAATTTTCCATTTGGAATGATTACATGCTTATTGTCAATGGTGATCAGGGTCGTATAGAACATCTCAACCTTATATACGGTTCCCTCCGTCCCACCAGCCTGATCCTGTATAATATAATCTCCTACCTGAAATGGCTTAAACAAAAGTAGCATAACGCCGCCAGACAGATTCTCCAGACCGCCCTGCAAAGCAAGACCAATGGTAACGCCGGCAGTTCCCAGAAGAGCTGCTACTGAAGATTCCTTCACACCGAAATTAGTAGCTATATTAAAAATCAGAATCAGATACAGCAAAAATTTTCCAAAAGAACAGATGAACTGGGCAACCCCCATGTCTATGCCGGCCTTTTCCATGGAACGCTTCGCAACTTTCAGCAGCCACTTGATCAGCTTTGTTCCCACATAAAAAGCTACAATAGAAAGAACCACTTTCATTCCGAAGCTGATCAAATCCGGAATATGACCGTTAAAGTAAGCCTTGATCTGATCCCAGTTGGAGCTTACTTTATCCACTGTTTCCTGGACAGTCTCCTGAACTGCATTCTCTATAACCTGTCCTTCCAAATTCCCATCTCCTTTTTTCAGTCCTTTCCCGTAAACAATTCTGTTTCTTGCTATCCAAAAACAATTTCGTCCTGTTTTCCACCGGAAATTCATTTTGGAAACAAATTATCCACCGTCTACTGCAAGACTCTCCACAGTATCAACTGCGCTGCCAGAATTAACGGCACACCCAGACGGAATTTCCATTTTCTGATTTTATGATGAAAAAATTGCATTCCAAGAAGAGCTCCAGCGGAACCGCCAATGGCAGCCACCGCAAGAAGCTGGGCTTCCGGGATGCGCCACTGTTTCCGGATGGCTTTCTGTTTATCGATGCCATACATCCCGAATGCTGCAATATTAACGAAAACCAGATATACAACAAGAATATTTTCTAACATTTTAATCCAACTCTCTAATTTCCCTGCCAAACACGCTATAAAGCGTGTTTGAAAAAGGCTTTCTACAAGGCAATGGCAAGAGAAATAATGTTTTCCCTCTTCTCTTTATTTATTTAATCCCTTCATAGAAAGGCTGATCCGGTTCTTCTTCTCATCCACACCGAGAACACGAACCTCCACAACATCTCCAACGCTTACAGCTTCCAACGGATGTTTGATAAATTTTTCACTCATCTGGGAAATATGAACAAGTCCGTCCTGATGAACTCCGATATCAACAAAAGCTCCGAAATCGATTACGTTGCGGACAGTTCCTTTCAGGATCATACCCTCTTTCAGATCCTTGATATCCAGTACATCTGTGCGGAGAATCGGCTTCGGCATCTCATCACGCGGATCTCGTGCCGGTTTCTCCAGCTCTTTTACAATATCCCGAAGAGTGATCTCTCCAATTTCCAGTTCATCAGCAGTCTTCTTGTAATCCCTGATCTGTCTGGAAAGTCCGGCAAGCTTGCCTCCTGCAATATCCTCAGCGGAATATCCCAGTTTCTCAAGAAGCCTGGAAGCCGCCTCATAGCTCTCCGGGTGAACGCTTGTCGCGTCAAGAGGATTGGAGCCGCCTGTAATACGCATGAAACCAGCGCACTGCTCGAATGCTTTCGGTCCAAGCTTCGCAACCTTCAGAAGATCTTTTCGGCTTGTGAAACGGCCATTCTCCTCACGGTAAATTACAATGTTCTTTGCAATAGCCTTGGAAACACCGGAAATATACTCAAGAAGGGAAGCAGAAGCAGTATTTAAATCCACACCTACTTTATTTACAGAATCCTCAACCACACCTGTCAGAGCCTCGCCAAGCTTCTTCTGGTTCATATCATGCTGATACTGCCCTACACCAATGGATTTCGGATCGATCTTAACCAGCTCAGCCAGAGGATCCTGCACACGTCTTGCAATGGAGGTAGCACTTCTCTGTCCTACATCAAAATTTGGGAATTCGTCTGTAGCAAGCTTGCTTGCAGAGTAAACAGAAGCACCTGCCTCATTTGTAATCACATACTGAACCTTCGCTTCCGGAATCTCCTTCAGCATATCAACAATAACCTGCTCAGACTCTCTGGAAGCAGTACCATTTCCAACAGAAATCAGGGAAATGCCATACTTCTTGATCATAGCTTCTACTGTATCCTTCGCAGCGCGAATCTTCTTCTCGTTAGTAGGAGCAGTTGGATAAACAACTGTGGTATCCAGAACTTTTCCAGTAGGATCTACAACGGCCAGCTTACAGCCTGTACGGAAGGCCGGATCCCATCCAAGGACAGTCTGTCCGGCGATTGGAGGCTGCATGAGAAGCTGCTCCAGATTTTTGCCAAATACTTTGATGGCTCCGTCCTCTGCCTTCTCAGTCAAGTCACTTCTGATCTCGCGCTCGATTGCAGGAGCGATCAGACGCTTGTAACTGTCCTCTGTCACTTCTTTCAGAATCGGTGTAGTAAATGGATTGTCTCGGGTGATCACCTGCTTCTCAAGGTAACGAAGAATATCTTCTTCTGGTGCAGCTACCTTGATAGTGAGGAATTTCTCTTTCTCACCACGGTTCAGCGCCAGCACACGATGTCCAGCCAGCTTCTTCACCGGCTCCTCAAACTCATAATACATCTCGTATACAGACTGTGCCTCCGGATCTTTTGCCGTAGAACTGATGGTTCCTTTTTTTGCAGTAAGATCACGGATGTGGATTCGATAATCTGCCTCATCGGAAATATGCTCTGCAATAATGTCCTTTGCACCAGCAATGGCATCTGCCACAGAAGCAACCTCTTTTTCCTCGGAAACAAAGGCTTCTGCTTCTTCCTCGATGGACTTGCCTGTCATCTGAAGCATAATAATATTTGCCAGCGGCTCCAGACCTTTTTCCTTGGCAATTGCTGCCCTGGTACGTCTCTTCGGACGGTACGGACGATAAAGATCCTCTACCACTACCAGTGTCTGTGCTGCCAGGATCTGTGCTTTCAGCTCTTCTGTCAGTTTTCCCTGGTCCTCAATGCTGGAAAGAACCTGATTCTTCTTGTCTTCCAGATTTCGAAGATAAGTCAGTCTCTCGTTCAGGTTACGAAGCTGCTCATCATTTAAGGTTCCAGTAGCTTCTTTTCTATATCGTGAAATAAAAGGGATGGTGTTTCCCTCATCGATCAATTTAACAGCAGCTTCTACCTGCCATTTCTGCACCCCAAGTTCCTGGGTGATTACCTGTAAAATATCCATTTTTTCAATCTCCTCTTGTTGCTTGTATTTCTAATTTCTGTAACCGTCATTATTTTCTGTATCATATCCGTTTCCAGAATCATTGGTCCAGTTATGAAAGCCGCCGTCAGCAGTTCCATCTCCTGGCAGTCTGTAGTCCAGTTCCCCATCCAGATCCCGATAAAATGCCACCATGGACATTTCCATATAAGGCATGATCCAGAAAAGTGCAATATAGAACGTGAACACAGATAATAACAAAAGCGGGATAAAGCTGAGATTCAGCTTCACATATCTCCAGATATTTCCCTTCATCAGCCTTGCGCTCTCTTTCAGTGCCTGGATTCCTCCAAGCTCTGTGTCATCCGCCATGAGAAAGTAGGTCATGGCAAATGGAAGGGAAATAAGAAAATTCAGCAAAGTGCTTACAGCCAGCAGTCCCAGAGTCATGGAAAGCCACTGGATCTGGGAATCCACAGTCAGTCCCGGATCTGTGGTAAAGCTCACATAATAGTAAGGGATTGCTGTGACCAGCTGGATCAGCGCCAGCACAAAGCCTGCAACGATCACCCTGTCTGGCTGGTTTTTGAAAAAGTAGCCCAGATCTCCCAGAGAAAACTCCTTTCCCCTGGAAATATTCAAAAGCATATACCCCAGACCAGCGGAAATGATCCCCACGATCAGTGACACCACCAGCATAAATACTTCACTGAGAACCAGATCCAGCGCGGATGTGCCAGAAAATAAATTGGTAGAAAGGATTGTTCCTAAAGTATTCAGACCATACACTGCCAGAAGCCCAAGGATCACAGTTCCAACATGTCCCTGCAATGCCTTTTTTGCCTGCAGTTTGATTTCCTTCGTACTTCTTTTTTTCATAATCATCATTCTCCTTTGCAGTGAAACAGCAGGCCGGGATTCTGATGCATCCCGGCCAGATATATTGCAGCACCATTTCGCTGTTTTCACTTTTTGCTCCATTAAGCCATGCCAGTTGTTCCCAATATAGCATTCTTCCATCTGACATCTGTAATTTTTTAATTACGCCGTTCTCTTGTTTCCCCAGAAAAACAGCGCTACCGTACCAGGACCTGTATGGCTTCCGATGGTAGTTCCGATGTTATTGATCTCAACCTTCCCATTTAATTTCGGGAAACGCTCTTCCACCAGCCTTGCCACTTCCCTGGCATCCTCTATACATGCGGACTGGGAAATATAACATTTCCCACTATAGTCAAGTCCGCCCTCAGCGTACTCTTCCATTTTGTCTACAACAGCCCGGATCACCTTTTTCTTGGTACGGATCTTAAATCTTGGGATCAGTTTTCCCTGATCATCCATATTCAGCAGCGGGCAGATATTCAGCATCGTGCCGAAAAAGCCGCTGGCCTTGGAAATACGGCCTCCTCTGATATAAAACGTAAGATCTGTGGAAAAAAACCAGTGATGCAGGTTCAGCTTGTGTTCCTCCGCCCAGGCATGAACCTCCTCAATGGGTCTGCCCTCATCCCGAAGGTCTGCAAGTTTATCCATAAAAAGCCCATATCCGGAGGATGCTCCCAGAGAATCCACCACCAGGATCTTACGCCCCGGATATTTTTCCTCCAGATCCGCTTTTGCAACGTTAGCTGAATTGATAACGCCAGAAATTCCTGAAGACAGGCAGACATGGAGCACATCTTTTCCCTCTTTCAGAAATCCTTCGAAATATTCTTCGAATTCATCTGCATTTACCTGGGAAGTCTTGGTGGATGCACCATCCTGCATGGCCTTATAAAATTGGTCAAATGGCATAGACTGTCCCAGATCATCTGCATATTCTTTTCCATTTAGTTCATAATGAAAGCAGATATAGGAAATATTTCTTTTCTCAAAATGTTCTTTCGTAAGGTCTGCTGTGGAACAGCAGCTGATCACATAGTCGCTCATATTTCCCTCCTGTTACTAATTTTGCAAAACCTCCAGATCGGGTTCTCCCTTATTCTGGAAGAATTTCATTTCTGTACGCAACACTTGCCACTGTATCCGGATCCTCATCCTTGTTAAACCAGAACTGTGCCCGGTTGTCAATCTTGGTATCTGCAGTCTTATAAATATTCAGGTAATCTCCGTCCTCATCACACGCATAGCCTTTTTCCTCTGCAGCTGCGATCAGGTCCGCCTTCTTCGCACCCAGGGTAAATCCACCGGAAAGAGTAAGGGTAAGAGCATCACTGTCGTAATTGCCTACCTCAAGCTCCCGTACAAAACAGTTCTCGATGGCAGTTGCATCCTGGGTAAAATTGTAAACACTGAAATGCACACTCTGGTTATTCTTCATCATGTCTACAAATTCCAGATCCCGGCCAGCCACATAAGCGCCATCTTCCACATCCTGAAGCTCCCAGCCATTCTCAAGGAATGCAGACACCGGAGCCGGAAGGGAATAAAGATCTCCGCAGAATTCCAACTGTGGAGCCAGCAGATCATCTCCCAGCTCAGTAGGAGCGGTATAGGAAGATACGATTTCTGGAACTTCCTCGCTTACACTTCCCTTGTCATATCCTTCTGGCTCTACGAAGTTACGCATATCTACCTGCTTCAGAGTATTGTCATCCTTATATACATAGAAATGAACTTCCTCGTAATAATCTTTCGAGTAGGAATACTTGGTATACAGGTCTCCCTCGTAAGTATCGCTTGGATCACCATAAGCAGCTTTGATATCATCAAAATTGGATTTTCCCATTACGATTCCGCCAGGCAGTTCTACAGGAGTAGCCGCCACATCAAAATCATAGCTTGCATCAATATCAATTCCTGCTACCAGACACTGGTTTAATGGCAGCTGGTTGATTCCAAGATTGATCACATCTACGGAAACGCGGTCGTCCCCTTTGTAAAAACTGATGGAACCATAGGAATTGGTTCCAACGCCCATCTCCGGGTCCTCGTTCTTGCCAAGTGTCCAGTCTGCTGCAAAATCCTGGTAATACATAGGGAACTGGTAAACCTTATCCCCGATCTTCACCTGAAAATCGTACAGGCTGTCGGACAGCTCTGTAACCGTTTCTGCACCAGCCTCAGGCTCATCAGCAGCCTCTCCTGCTGCCTCTGTAGTTTCGGCTTCCTGTGCCTCTGCATAAGCCGCGGACGGAACCGCACACAGGCACATTGCTGTAAAAAGCACTCCCAATACTTTTCTTTTCATACAGAAATTCCTCCTTAGAATGTATATTTGATCAGTCGGCAAGGCCGAAAGCATCGTGTACTGCATTCATAGCCCGGATTCCGTCTTTTTCGTTGATAAGGACGGTAATACGGATTTCAGATGTGGAGATCATATTAATGTTTACGCCTTCATTGTAAAGGCTCTCAAACATCTTGGCAGCCACGCCAGGATTGCTGAGCATACCGGAGCCAACAATGGAAAGCTTGGCGATATTGCGCTCAGAGTGAAGCTCCTTGAAGCCAAGGCGCTCCTGGCTCTCCTCCAGAGTGGCAACTGCATCATCCAGATCATCCTTATTTACGGTAAAAGAAATGTCCTTTGTTCCTGCACGTCCGATAGACTGCAGGATAACATCTACATTAATATTTTTCTTTGCAAGGGTATCAAATACCTTAAATGCAACACCAGGCACATCACGAAGTCCCAGTACTGCGATCCTCACAGCGTCTGTATCCAGCGCAACACCGCTGATCAGCATTCTTTCCACGCTAACTACCTCCTTAACTACCGTTCCTTCACTGTTATTCAGGCTGGAGCGGACCACAAGGGGCACTCCGTATTTCTTCGCCATTTCCACAGAACGGTTGTGAAGTACACCCGCTCCTGATGTTGCCAGATCCAGCATCTCATCGTATGTGATCTCTTTCAGCTTTCTGGCATTTGGAACCTTACGTGGGTCGGCTGTATAAACGCCGTCCACATCTGTATAAATCTCGCAGGCGTCTGCATGAAGCGCTGCTGCCAGTGCCACGGCAGTGGTATCAGAACCGCCTCGTCCCAGGGTGGTATAATCATCATACTTATCCACTCCCTGGAATCCGGTAACGATGACAATCCTGCGGGCATCCAGCTCACGGCGGATACGCTCTGTGTCAATTCTTTTCAATCTTGCATTCTGATGGCTGCTTGTGGTATGCATGGTCACCTGAAAAGCATTCAGGGAAACCGCCGGAACGCCCAGCTTGTGCATTACCATGGCCATCAGAGATACGGACATCTGCTCACCGATGGTAAGGAGCATATCCATCTCACGCTTCGGAGGCTTGTCGTCCATATCATGAGCCATACGGATCAGCTCATCTGTATATTTTCCCATGGCGGACAAAACCACCACCACGTCATTTCCTTTTTTATATTCCTCGATACAACGGTTGGCAACATTATACATTCTCTGTTTGTCCCCAACGGAAGTACCGCCGAATTTCTTAACTATCAGCATAGTTTTTCCTTTCACGCTGTCAGTTTTATTTTTTATCTGCGCATACAGACAGTTTCACGCAGCTGCCCATTACCTGAATAACTGCGGTTTCATGTTATCAGTCTTTCACGCGGATCATGCCCAGAACATTCTCTCCAAGCGCTTTCACACGCGCTTTGTACTCGCCCTGTGTCATAAGTCTGGTAATAAAACCAAATTCTTCCGGAAGGGAATCCGGCTCGATCACAGCCTCAACCTTACCAAAAGCCTTATCCACCTCATCCAGGGAAGTATCCTTCACACGGACAAAGAAACGGCCTTCTACAGAATCCGGCTCCATCAGGGTCATCTCTTCATTGCTCCAGTTATTCGGAATGGTGTCATGAAGATGCTTTGCAGCCTCCACAACGTCTGCTGCAACTGCACTGGCAGTAGGAAGCTTGCCAGCTCCGCTTCCATAGAACATGGCATCGCCAAGCATATTTCCATGTACAAAAATACTGTTGAACACACCTTTTACGCCATAAAGAGGATTATCCTGTCCAACAAGGAAAGGTGCTACAAGTGCGTAGAAGGAATCGTCTCCCAATTTCTTGCTTGTGCCAAGAAGCTTGATGCTTCTGCCCATTTCTCTTGCGTATTCCATATCCTCTGGTGTGATCTTTGTAATTCCTTCTGTATAAACATTTTCAAAATTCAGGAATTTTCCATATGCCAGAGAGGAAAGAATGGCAATCTTACGGCATGCGTCCTGTCCTTCCACGTCAGCGGTAGGATCAGCCTCTGCGTAGCCTTTTTCCTGAGCCTCTTTCAGAACAGTATTGAAATCAGCACCTTCTGTGATCATCTTATCCAGCATATAGTTGGTAGTTCCGTTCAGAATTCCGCTGACCTCATCGATCTCATCTGCGGTAAGAGAACCGTTGATGGCACGAATGATCGGGATTCCACCGCCGCAGCTTGCCTCGAAAAGGAAGTTGATCTTTTTCTCTTTTGCAATTTCCATAAGCTCAGGACCGTATTTGGCAACCAGAGCTTTATTTGAGGTGCACACACTCTTGCCGGCTTCAAGTGCTCTTTTTGTAAAAGTATAGGCAGCACCGGTTCCTCCCATTACTTCTACTACAATTTTAACTTCCGGATCATTTACGATCTGCTCAAAATCATGAACAAGAATCTCTTCTACCGGATCTCCCGGGAACTCACGAAGATCCAGTACATATTTGATCTTAATCTCTTCCCCGGCTCTTTTGTTAATCAATTCATGATTGGTGCGGATGACTTCTACTACACCACTTCCAACTGTGCCATATCCTAACACTGCAATATTTATCATCTGTCCGTTACTCCCTGCCTAAAATTTTTAAATAATGGATTCCTCCCATCTGTTCAATGTCATCCACCATTGCCTCTGCATCCCCTTCTCCCTGAAGGATCTGCACACTTAAGGTAAGAGTGGCAATACCACTGATGGGAATACTCTGATGTATAGTCAGAATATTGCCATGATTTTCCGCAATAGCCCGAAGAACATTGGATAAAATTCCCGGCTCATCATCCATCTGTATAATAAAAGTGATGGTCTTTCCCTTGGCTTCCTCGTGGAAGGGAAAAATATCATCTTTATATTTATAGAAAGAGCTTCGGCTGATTCCCACAGCGTCTGCAGCTTCCTGAACTGTAACTGCCCGCTTTGATTCCAGAAGCTTCTTCGCTGCAACTACATTCAGAAGCACTTCCGGCACAGCCCGCTCTTTTACTACAAAATATTTATTCTTATCTGTTGTCTTTGGCATCCTGCATTTCCTTCCACTTTCACTGCGCCCTGCAAATCTCTGCCATTACAGCCGCTGTATCCAGACATAATCCGGAAACTGGCATTGCCCTGTTACCGTTACTTCGTGAACAGCAGCATGCTTTTACTGCTGCTCTGCAGGTCTCTTCGCAAGTGCGATCCATTTCAGATATGCATTAATAAAGATATCAATGGCACCATCCATAACTGCATCTACATTTCCGGTTTCTTCATTGGTACGGTGATCTTTGACCATGGTATATGGCTGCATAACGTAGGAACGGATCTGGTTGCCCCAGCCGATATCCGTTACTTCGCCTCGGATTCCGGAAAGCTTGGCTTCTGCTTCCTGCTGTTTCAGAAGATATAACTTCGCTTTCAGCATCTGCATAGCCTTATCTTTATTCATATGCTGGGAACGCTCATTCTGACACTGTACCACGATTCCTGTTGGGAAATGAGTGATACGGATAGCGGATGAGGTCTTGTTGATATGCTGTCCGCCGGCACCACTGCTTCGGTAGGTATCAATACGGATGTCCTCATCATTGACCTCTACGTCCAGATCTTTCTCAATATCCGGCATTACATCGCAGGATACGAAAGAGGTCTGGCGCTTTCCAGCCGCATTGAACGGGGAAATACGTACCAGACGGTGAACACCTTTCTCAGACTTCAGAAGTCCGTATGCGTTCTCTCCGTTTACCTGGAACGTAACAGATTTGATACCAGCTTCATCGCCGTCCAGATAGTCCAGAACTTCAATTGAAAAGCCCTTGCGTTCAGCCCAGCGTGTATACATACGATACAGCATACTGCACCAGTCGCAGGCTTCTGTTCCACCAGCTCCTGCGTTCAGTTTGATAATAGCATTCTCGCCGTCATACTCTCCTGAAAGAAGTGTCTTCACGCGGATACTGTCAAACTGTGCCTGGAACTCATCCAGCATTTCCTGGATTTCTTCGATCATGGACGGATCATTTTCCTCATAGCTCATCTCGATCAGGGTCTCCATATCTTCTTTCTGGGTTACCAGATTCTGATAGGTTTCCATGTCGTCCTTCATACCCTTTAATTCTTTCATTTTCTTCTGGGATATTTCTGCATTGTCCCAGAAATCAGGCGCTTCCATTTCGCGCTCTAATTCTTCAACCCGCTTTTCTTTGTTAGCCAGGTCAAAGTGAATCCCTCACTTCCACTAATGGTTCTGTGTATGTTGCAAGAATGCTCTTGAACTGGTCTAATTCAACCATAGCTTCACCTTCTTTCTAATATTTCTGTGTAACTGTCCAGTGTTTTCTGAATCGTTACATTTCTTCAACAATGCCGCCGGCCTGGAACGTGTTTGAAAAATCATTCCCGCGATCCGCACGGCACACAGACTTTCAAACTATACAATAGCATATTCCGTGGGAAATTACAATAAAAAGCGGTGTGGAAAGGAATAGCCACCCGTTACCGTTTTCTTTGTGAATAACAGGCATTCTCTCTGTTGCGATTTTTTCTCAAAAATGGATTTTAGAATAGGTTGAAAAATCTCTGTATTTCTTATATCATAAACTAATGGTTCGTTTGTGGAACATGGTTCTATGATATGATGATTTTGGTTAAAGCTATTAATGAAGAGGTATCATTTTTGAAGAAGAAAGAAGCGGTATTTATTGGTGCACTATTGGTTATTTCAGTGGTGCTTTGTATTTTTGTTTATGCGGTTCCACATGGAACTCATGGGTCGATCCAGATTACGGTGGATGGGGAACTTTATGGGACTTATTCACTGGCGGAGGATCAGGTGATCCAGATTGGGGATACCAATGTGTGTGAAATTAAGGACGGCGAGGTAAAGATGACAGAGGCGGACTGCCCGGATCATCTTTGCATGAAGCAGCCGGCAGTGGGCAGTGCAGGCGGATATATTGTGTGCCTGCCAAACAGAGTAGTCATTCAGGGAGAGGGCGATTCAGATTCACAGGATTCCGAAAGTGGATTTGACGCAGTGGTGTAAGTGATGAATCAGAAAAAGACAGCGTATCTTGGGCTGTTTGCAGCCATTGCCATTATTTTCGGGTATGTGGAATCGTTGATTCCGTTTTTTGCGGGAATTCCGGGAATGAAACTAGGGCTTGCAAATCTGGCGGTGCTTTTTGTGCTGGAGAGGTATACGTGGAAAGAAGCGGCGCTGGTTTCCATTGTGAGAATTTTTATTATCGGTTTTATGTTTGGAAGCGGCTCCAGTATTATGTATAGCCTGGCGGGGGCGACCCTTAGTTTGATTGTGATGGTTTTTGTGAAAAATAAGATTGGATTCGGGCAGCTGGGTGTAAGTGTGGCTGGTGGCGTTTCCCATAACATCGGTCAGCTGCTGGTGGCGATTCCGGCAACGCATACGGTGGGACTGTTGTATTATTATGCTCCGGCGCTGATGGTGTCGGGAGTGATTACAGGACTGCTGATTGGAGTGCTGACGAAGGAAGTGCTTAAGAGGATTCCGTAATATGTTACCACCGTACGCATCTGGGCTGAATATATTCCACGCGGGGAGGCGCAACATTCCGCGGAGCTAACTGCTAACTGCGACTAAACATCTCAGGAGAGCCTTCGATGTTAAGTCTTCGTAAGCAGTGGATCTCCGCTCCATTAAAGGCGCGCCTTGAATGCCCCGCTTAGGAATATATTCAGCCCAAATGCTGTTGATTGAAAAAGAGCTCCTGACGATAGTTTTTGACTATCCTCTGGAGCTCTTTTCGTTATTCCGTAAGCTATCATTTTCTATGAATCTATCATGGACAACTTACGCTTCGTTTACTGTGTATCCGTCTTTCATTAATTCGAATTTATCCATCAATCCACTTGTCACATACACATTTTTGTCTTCATCTACGAATACGGCTTCTGCATCATATTTCTCTAAAAGAGGTTTCGCGGCGTCCAGACCCAGGACGAAGCAGGCAGTGGAGAGGCCGTCGGCCAGGTAACCCTGGTCGCAGACGATGGTGACGGAGGTGAGACCGTTCTGTACAGGATAGCCGGTCTTTGGATCCAGAATGTGGTGGTAGCGAATTCCATCTTCTATGAAGTATTTTTCGTAGTCGCCGGAGGTGGAAAGGAACTGGTTGGCGTCCAGGGTGATGGCTCCAAGATAGTCGCCTTCCGTGTCACGGGGATCGGTAAGGGCTACTTTCCAGGAGGAGCCGTCGGGCTTTTCGCCGTAGGTCATGACACTGCTGCCGCCAAGGTTCAGGATCATACCGACGACGTCTGGCTGGGTTTGCAGGTAATCCATGATCTGGTCACAGCCCATGCCTTTTCCAACAGCACCAAGATCCAGGGTACAGCCATCAAGAAGGGTTACATTGTTTCCGTCCACCTGAATTTTCTCGTAGCCCACTTCGGGAAGAAGAGTGTCAATTTCGGACTGGTCCGGGACATGAGGATTCTCGCCGTCAATGTTCCACAGGCGGATGATCTTTCCAAGGGTGGGGTCAAAAACACCGTCGGAATCCTGGGACAGTTGGCGGATTTTCTCAAGGTCGGCGACAAGATCATCAGAGACTTCCATGGTCTTGCCCTCAGCATTGTTCAGCTGGGAAATCTGGGAGTTTTCCTCTGTCCAGGAAAGGAGGGTGGTTTCCATTTCGCGGAGCTTTTCGCCAATCTGAGTGTTGATGTCCTTGCCTGAGGTATAAAGGGTTTCGGAAACTACCGTGTCCATTGCGAAATCTGCGTTGGTGTATTTTTCTATGTCAGATGCATAAACAACTGTAGTTGTTTTTCCCAGTACTGTAGCGGAAATGACAGTGAGAAGCAGGCTGCCGCAGAGGATTCCTGCCACACTTCTCTTTCTCAAATTCCTTCTCCCATTAAACATATCCAAGCAGGTAAGTGATTGACCTCTGGACTGCTTTTTATAATGTACCTTAATTAAATCGACTTCATTCTGAAATCTTACTTTACTTCTTTTTTTACTCATATCCTGTTCTTTCTGATTTTATTTTCTCTTATTTTCCAATAGCTTTCGCCCATCTTTTTCCAGCGCGTGTTCAAGAAAGAATCCTGCTTTGCAGGATTCTCCGCCTGCGGCGGGTCGCTATAAGCGACATCTACCTTTCCGCCGCAGTGCGATCCTGCCCGGCAGGGCTTTTTATGCTATAGGGAATTCCAACGGAATTTCCTATAGCATAAAAAAGGCTCTCATCTTTCGCCTTCGGAATCCCGATCCGGATGTTCCTCTTCGGGCAGATTCCCTGGCAGGCGTGGCAGCAGATACATTCTCCGGAGAGAGAGGTATCACCGTCAATGTCCAGATGAGCAGGGCAGCGTTTTTTGCAGGCTCCGCATTTCGCCGGACAGGTGCTTCTGTCACGATTGAACAGTGCAGAAGGCGCTATAGGCATTATAGCAAAAATTGCGCCCATTGGGCAGAGGAACTGGCAGAAAAATCTTTCCTGAGTGCACATTCCGATCATGAGCAGAATCAGCAGCACAATCCCCACCTTGTAGGCAGCACCGGGAAGTCTGCCAGCGGTGAGCATGGAAAACACATCCCATGGGCTCATGCCCTGAAGCTTGCTGTACCAGCCGGTAAGGATAGATACAAGAAGCACCAGAAGCCAGATATATTTCACCTTCTGCAAAATGCGGATGGCTTTTTCTGAGTATCCGTGACGGCCTTTTTTATGAAAAACCTTCTGGCGGATAAACACAGTCAGCTCGTACAATGCATCCCCAAGGGAACCAAATGCGCAGGCATATCCGCAGAAATGCCGTCCGAACAGGCAGGTTACCACCAGCAGCACGGCAGTCACATCCAGAAAGGAATTCCAGCTGATTGCTTGATGTGCTGCGATTGCCTGAAAAACGGACTTCACGCCTGCGAATGCTGTGGAAAAAAGTGCCGGAGCAAAAATGAAAAACAGAAGCTGGATGCCGGCACGGATCAGCCGGATTTTTCTCTGTCTCTTTTTCATTGATTTTCCGCCTTTCCAAATGCATCATTTACAGCGTTGATAATTCCAGTGGAACTGAAGGTTGCTCCGGAAATGGTGTCAACATCTGTACTCTGGGCAGCCAAAATGGTACTGATCACGCCCTGTCCCTGGGAAAGGTATGCAGAGTCTTCGCCTGGTGCACTTACCACCTGAATGTCTGTAATCGTGTCATTTTCAAGTGTAACCTGAACCTGGATATTGCCGCCAAAGCCCTGGCCGTCTCCTGTGTAGGTTCCGTTTTTGTAGACAAGATCTTCACTTTCTTCCTCAGAAGAAGCGTCCTCAGCCTCTGTCTCATCTGTATTCTTGTCATCTTTTTTCGTGTCCTCGGAAGCATCCCCGGAAGCCGCTTCTTCCGTCTGGGCTTTCTGATTCTTCGCTTCCTCTTCTGCCTTTTTCTTCGCCTCTTCCTGCGCTTTTGCAGCCTCTTCAAGGGCACTTAATATCTCATCCTGCTGTTTTTCCAAGGCCTCCACTCTGGTTGTCAGACTGGCGATCTGCTGGTCTTTTTCGGTATCACTATCTTTTTTCTGCATGGAGTTGTAGCCGAGAACGACACCAACGATCAGAAGCAGACATAAAACTCTCATAATAAAACTCTGGTATTTCATGGGTTATGCTCCTTTTGCCTGATTTAATGCATTTCTAAATGCCTGAATAAATCCCTGGGAGGAATATGTGCATCCAGATACTGTATCTACACTGTCTGCGGACTGCTTTCCCATAACCTGTCCAAGAATTCCCTCCCAGGCTGTATCTGCATATTCTTCATCATCATAGGAAAAATAAGTTGCTCCCACAATCTGTCCTCCGGATATTGTTACGGTAACCTGTACACTGTCTGGTCCGTCATTGCCTTCTCCAATGCCAGTGTAGGTTCCATCTGTATATGCACCAGCAGGCACAGGCGTGGGTTCTGGCGTAGCTGTCGGTTCCGGCGTCACAGAATTCTCCGGTGTATCCGTCGGTTCCGGTGCAGAAGTTGGCGCTGGCGTTTCAGTAGGCTCTGGTACAGCTGTAGGCTCCGGTGCAGTCGTTGGTTCCGGAACAGAAGTCGGCTTTGGCGTATTTGTGGGTTCTGGCTTCTCGGTGGAATCCGGCGCCTCAGTGGGCTCTGGCGTTACTGAAGGCTGTACCTCTGTATTTTTTGCCTGCTCCAATGCTATTTTGGACGCATCCAGAATTCCCATAGAAGAAAATGTTGCACCACTTACAGTGTCAATTCCTTCTGTACTCTGCTTTTCCAGTATTTTAGGCTGTATGGATCTCCATGCCTTATTGAAAAAGCTTCTGGTATCTGAGTTTGTATTGGTTACTTCCGTAATTTTTCCGTCTTTAATTGTCAGTGTTATGTTAACCTTTCCAGAATATCCCATTGCAGACCCTGTATAGGTACCATCTTTCAAAAGCTTTACAACCGGCTGTTCATCTGACGGATTATCCGGAGTCTTGGTAGGATGTGGAATCTCCGTTGGAATTGGTGTTACAGTTTCATCAGGTACAGTAGTCGGGGTTGGAGTTATATCTTCTTCCTTTGAGTCTGTAGTTCCTGATTGATCAGCCTTTGAAAGAGCCTGGGATAAAGCTCCGAGAATTCCATTGGAAGAAAATGTTGCACCACTTACAGTATCAATTTCAGAAGTACTCTGTCTGGAAATCACATTGGACTTGATTGTTTTCCATGCTTTATTAAAAAATTCAGGTGTGTCTGTATTTGTGTTGCTTATTTTTTTGATTTTTCCATTTTTTATTGTAACCTTTACCGTTACGATTCCATCAAAGCCTTCTGCCTGTCCCTCATATACGCCATCTTTATAGCTGACAGAAGTATCTTTCTTCGGTTTCTTTGCAGGTTTTGGCGTTGGCGTTGGAGTTGGTGTGGCAGCCGGTGTGGCAGAATCACTGTTTCCTGCCTGTGAAAGGGCATTCTGTACTGCCTGGATAATCCCGTTTGAGGAATAAGTTGCACCGCTGACTGCATCCACATTCGGGGACTGGCTTGATAAAACCTTACTTACAACGCCCTGTGCAGAGGCAAAATAAGAGCCTGTTTCTCCAGAGGCACTCAATATATCAACAGCTGTGATTTTCCCACCTGATACAGTTACCTGTACGGTAATCGTTCCTCCAAAGCCAGTACCGCTGCCCTGATAAGTTCCATCTTTATAGCCGCCTTCCGGAACTTCTGTAGTTGGTGTAGTGGTGGAGCCCTGACCTACCCCTGAAGATGCAGCCGTTTTTACTGGAAGGGTCTTTGAGCTTCCTTTTTTTATACCACTTTTTTTCTTTGAAATTTTGGAGGTTTTTTTCTTTGAAGATGATGATGTATTTTTGCCTGCTTTCAGCAGACTCTCCTCTTTTGCCTCGTCATCTGCTGCCTCATAGGAATAGGCTGTTTTCAGAAGCGATTCCAGATCCTGGGATTTTACAACCTCTCTGGTTTCAGCAGTCACTTCTTTTCCACTGCTGCCAGCCTGAGCACCTGCTGCAGCCACAGCCGCAATAACCACTGCTGCTGGAGCAAGTTTCACCAGATTCTTTTTTTCAAAAGGATTCTTATCACTGTCTCGTTTTTTCATGCTGTCTCCTGTTAAAATATGTAGCAAAATAAGTTTCTTTTTACAAGCAAAAGCAGGGGCTGTTAAAAACGGCCCCCGTTCCTTTGCCTTGTTTTTGCACAAGTATTATTTGTTATCGTAAAAGCTTTGTAATCATTATTTTACTTTTACTTTGAATTTCTTAGATACTCCATTACTTGTAACAGTGATGGTTGCAGTACCTTTCTTCTTACCTTTTACAACACCTTTTGCAGTAACAGTCGCTACTTTCTTGTTGCTGGACTTGTATGTTACTTTTCCGGATGGTGTTGCGGTTGCTTTGATTTTTACTGTTTTGCCTTTCTTGATTGTTGCAGAAGATTTTGCAAGCTTCAGAGAAGGTTTCTTAACCTGGATTACTACCTTCTTAGTGTAATTTCCAACCTTTACCGTAATGGTTGTCTTTCCCGCTTTTTTCGCTTTTACAACGCCTTTGGAAGAAACAGTAGCTACTTTCTTGTTGCTGGATGTAAATTTAACTTTTCCAGTTACATCATTTTTTACAACCGTAATGGTTGTAGATGTTTTTCCTTTGGTGTAAATTGTGGAAGCTTTTGCAGTTGCTGTAATTCCTTTGGCCGGTGCTGCAGTCGGTGCCGGAGTTGCAGTTGGCTGTGCAGGTGCTGCAGTTGGCTGTGCCGGGGCTGGTGTTGCAGTCGGCTGTGCCGGTGTTGCGGTTGGAGCCGGAGCCTTTACAAGCATGTTGAGAGCTTCTCTTAAATGTCCGATCTGCTCTTCTACGCCATAAGTTGTCTGATTCTTAATATTTGCAAGCATTTCCTCGCACTCTTCAAGCTCATTTGCAATGCTGTCTTTTGCAGCAGCCCAGCTCTCCGGAGTATAATCAGCCTCGTTCAGGGCTTTTGCTTCTGCGATAATGTTTTCCAGTGGCGTGGAATCTGCATCACCTGCAGGTTTTGCAATATTCTCAGCTGTTGCCTGGAATTTTACAACGTAATCCTGGTATCCAAGGGCATGAACAGTAAGGATCCAGTAACCAGTTCCGTCAGTTCCTTCCGGAAGCTTGCATCTTCCAGATTCTGTAAGACCAAGCTGGATACCCATCATTTTATGCATCCAGTTATCAGCTGCAAATTTTGTTCCATAGTTTGCAAGTCTGTTTGTATAAGTGGAATCATTTCCATAATATGCCCACTCAACAGACTGCATATGTGCACCAAGATCGCCATAGTTTCCAGTCAGGTCAACTCTCAGGAACTCACCATAAGAACCATTTCCAGGTTTTACAGTTGCTGTAATTCCGTCTGCCACTTTCAGCTCTGCATCTTTGATACCAGACTCAGTTCCGTTCTGTCTTGCTCCGATTACAAAGCTTCCGTCTTCAGCTTTTGTAACTTTTTTCAAACCATTTGTATTTGCAGTTACATTTGCAACAGCTTCATAGGATTTCAGTTCTTTCTCGCCATAACCGCCGATCAGCTGTCCGCCATTTTTTACAATTGTATGGCTTTCTGCAAAAGCAGCAAGGTCAGCTCTCTTAATCTCAACCGGTACATATTTCAGTCCAGTTACGGTATATCCGGTTACATTGTTCCGGTTAAATACTTCTGATGTTCCATCGGCATAATAAACTGTTTTTCCGTCTGCGCTCCAGTGGGAAACTGTTTTTCCATTAAGAACCGCGATTGCCTGGAAGCTTCCTCTGTGAAGGCCATGGTTTGCAGTTGCTCTTGTTACAGCATCAAATGCTCCAAGGTCTGACTCACCTCTTCTGTCTTTTTCTTCAGAAGAAGCTGTGGAGCCTGCATTGTATACATCCTCGGAAGCCCAGTACTCAGCCCATGTAAGACCTGCGTATACATATACGTTTTCGTTGTAAACAAATGTTACATCTGGGTATCCGGCAGCACTTACAACTACTGTATCTCCATCGTTTACAGCTGTTTTAGAATAATCAAGAGTTCCATCCTCCTGAACAATCTTCACAGCACCTTTTCCGCTTGCAGCATACTCTTGGTCACCAATTTTTACTTTTGAAACTGTTTTGGTAAATGCAACAAACTGCTCAGCGGTAATATCTGCCGCAGCAACCAGTTTTCCTTCATACTCATCATAGGAAGCCATTACAGTATCTGTTGTTGCTGTAAAAGTAGCGCTGACAGGAGCATATTTTCCATTTGCATCGGAAATTGTCAGAGTATGTGTTCCAGGTGTAAGATTTGTAACCTTTACTCCTGTCTCTGTTGTCGCTGCTTCCACATCATCAACTGCATATTTCTTTGAATAATCAGATGGAAGTGCTTCAGATAATTCAACTTTAACCTCTGCATCTGTTACCTTGATGTTGTCAACGGTTGCACTGACACCTGTTTTTACCGGAACATAAGTATCTGGAATATCAAAATTAATTTCCCCCTTATCCGTATAGTACGTTACGCTGGAAATAGTTTTTCCCATCATGGATTTGTAGTGGTCAGAGCTTATTGGGCAACCGTGAGATTCTGTTGTAAAGCCGGTGCTCCATGCAAGTTCTTTTCCTTTCCAGATATTCTCAAGATGACGGAGTGCATAAGTGGTTCCGTCTGTTGTATTGATGATTACACCATAAATCTTATCACCATTAGATGCATTTACTACTGCCTTTACTGCTGTCTCATCCAGCTCAAGCTGATAATCTCCATATTTGGAATTAAGCTTTAATTCAGCATTCACACTAACATTCTGTTCGGACATTCCCTGAACAGCGCCAAAAGAAATATTTCCGTTCTCATCTACGCTCATTTCCTTGTAATATGCAGGAGTTTCTGCCGGAACATAATAAGTATAGCTTGGCTGTTCAATAAGAGCCGCTGCACCAGTATATGTATTAGTACTTACCTGGCCTTTCATGTTCGTAGTAATCTCTATAGTAGTGCTGTCTGTAATCTGTTTAAAATTTTCCAAATCAGAAGCTTTATTCACTTTTACCGGAAAAGTAACACCTGCAAGTTCATTTCCTTCCGCGCTTGTATGATAAGCAGCATTTCCATTCATCACGCCGCTCATCTTTGTTTTTGCTTTCGTCGCGGATGTAAATGCATCTACTTTTACATCATTGTTTTTCAACTCAGATCTGTAAAAAGCTTCATAGGGAATGTTCATCAGTACGATCTGACCATCCTCCACTGTTTTCAAAGCTCCCGCTTCATTGTTGGTTTCGCCCTCAGTGTCTGCTAAAAAAGCATCTTCTGTGTCTCCGGTTTCACCATCCTCGAATCCAGACTCCTCTTCTGCGGCTTCTCCAGACTCAAAACCATCCTCTGTGTCTGTAGCAAAATCTGCTGAATCGTCAGCCTCTGATGATTCGTCATAGTCGTCTGAAATCTCATCAGAACCATATGTAGTCTCCTCAGATACCTCAACAGCTACTTCTCCAGAAATAAAGTCCTCTGCCATAACTCCAACCGGTGAACTGGTCATCGCTACAGCTGCACTCATAATGATCGGAGCAATTTTTCTTAATAACTTTTTGTCAGCCATTCTCTTCCTCCTTGTTTAACTATTATTAGTGTTTTCTAATCTTTGTTTATTTTACAGAATTGTGTTAGAAATGTCTATCTATTTTTAGTTTAGACATTGCACTTTTTTTATCAACAAGAGGGGCTGTTTCGTATATCAACATGCTGATTCCGTCTCCATATTTTATATAAAAAATGCTTTCCTCTCTTTAGGCATAATGATATCGCTTACAGACATCATCCCCCCATTTGCAGCAAAAAAGAATCCAGGCACGGAAGTCTTCTTACTTCTATACCTGGATTCTCCTACATTGAAAATTAAGCAACTGCCATATTGACTTGTCTGATTTTTCATCTGCTGCTCCTACGTCAGTCGCCGTAGCTACCGCTACACAGCCCCGGCCGTTGGGATGCGCCATATGCACCATATTTTCTTTCTATGAGAAAAAGCTCTCAGCCACGCTCATCTCCGCAATATATCCAACAGTTCCTGTCATAAAAATAGTTCCGTCTTCTTTAATGTCGATCTGGATCATACCACCTGGCTGGTTTACATTGATTCTGTTTTCCATCCGACCTTTTCGGTAGGCTGCAATGGCTGCCGCACAGCTTCCTGTACCGGAAGCTTTTGTATAACCGGAGCCACGCTCCCAGATCTCGATATCCAGATTTCCTTTATCAATCTGGCGGCAGATCTGCAGGTTCACTCTTTCCGGGAACTCATCTGCATTTTCCACATATGGCCCCAGCTCCCTTACTTTTTCCTGAGATACTTGATCCATGAAAATAATGCAGTGTGGATTTCCTACTGTGAGACAAGTTGCCTTGTATTCTTTCTTGTTAAATGTAAATGGCTCATCGATCACCTCACGCACCTCGCCAGTTACCGGAATCTCTCTGGAAAGGAAAGAGGCTTTGCCCATATTTACGCGGAACTCTGTCGCTCTGGCATTCAGACACTCTACTTCGATTGTTCCGGATAAAGTCTCAATGGCAAATTTTTTCTCTGTAACATACTCATTGTCCATAAGATATTTTGCAAAAATACAGACACCGTTTCCACTGATTGCAGCTTCACTTCCATCGGAATTAAAAATACGCATTCCCATTTTTCCGTTAATGTCAACTGGTCCGTAAAGCACACCATCCGCTCCAAGTCCGAACCCCCGCTGGCAAAGAAGCGCAACTTTTTTACCCTGCAGCTGAAGCTGGTTTTTCTTCGCATCCAGTACCAGATAATCATTTCCAAAGCCCTGATATTTTGTCATGATAATGCTGTCTCTCATTGTTTTCAATTCCTTTCTGACGAAGCGCCCGTGATCTTTTTTCTCAAATCACATCTTATATATCCAGTATAGCGTTTATTTTTCCCATGTACATAGAATAACTTGCGAAATATATTGCAAAAAATGCGGTATTTCAATTATAATAAAGTCATATTTCAAGCGCAGAATTGAATTATGACGCTACGCAAACGTAGCTGCAAGCAAAGTTTGCGGTTCCATACACACTATAGTAAAAACAGGAGCCATAACATATGAATTCTTTCAATGAGCCTACTGAAAAAACCGGCTATCTGGAGCAGGATTTCCGGCTTTTTCACATCAAGGATCAGACCAAGCGAGAATTTTCCTACCATTATCATGATTTTCACAAGGTGATCATCTTTCTTTCCGGAAAGGCAGCCTACCACATTGAGGGAAAGTCCTACTACCTGAAGCCCTGGGACATTCTCCTCGTGAACCGTCACGCCATCCACAAACCGGAAATTGATTTTTCGGTTCCATACGAACGTTTTGTACTATGGATCCGCGACGACATCAAATCCACAGAACTACTCCGCTGTTTTCAGAAGGCGATTGACCGGAGTTACAATCTAATCCGTCTGGACTCTGACACTCAGGAAAAATTAAAGCAGCTTCTCTACGAACTGGAAGCTGCCCTGAAAGACGAAAAATTTGGAAGCGAGCTTCTTGGCTCAGCTCTTTTCACCCAGTTCATGGTTTATGTAAACCGCATTTTTCTGGAAAAGCAGTACATTTATGACGCTCATTCCTACAGCAGTGATTCCCAGATAGAAGAGCTTCTACGTTATATTAACCACAACCTTACTGAAGATCTTTCCATTGAGACCCTTGCACGGAAATACTACCTGAGCAAGTATCACATGATGCGGAAATTCAAGGAGGAAACCGGTTACACCGTCCACAACTACATCATTAGCAAGCGCCTTCTTCTCGCCCGCACAAAAATTTCCGAAGGCACCCCCATCCTGAAGGCCGCCCAGTTAAGCGGCTTCTCCGACTATACCACCTTCTCCCGGGCCTATAAAAAACAATTTGGCACCGCGCCAAGCCAGACAATATAATTGCTATTTAATGGATTAAAAGGTCTTCAATGCGGACGCATTTGGACAATGTGTATTACTCACTCGCCGGCGCAACGCTCCAGCAAACTAATCGCTAACTGCGACTAATGCGTTCGGGAGAGCCCTCACGCATAAGTCTCCGTAAGCGCTGGATTTCGCTTACGCTAAGAGCGCGCCTGAAATGGCTCGCTGGAGTAATACACATTGCCCAAATGCTGTGTGTCGGCTGGAACTGAGGTTATTTAGGAACTTTTAACGAGGGGAGGGGGA